>JAKSCQ010000227.1 GCA_022360555.1 Pseudomonadales bacterium | reverse complement strand
GTGCCGTGGACGTGGTGATCGTGGACTCCGTGGCGGCCCTGGTGCCCAAGGCGGAAATCGAAGGTGAAATGGGTGATGCCCACGTGGGCCTGCAGGCCCGCCTGATGAGCCAGGCTCTGCGCAAGATCACCGGTAACGTGAAGAACGCCAACACCCTGGTGGTCTTCATCAACCAGATCCGCATGAAGATCGGCGTCATGTTCGGCAACCCGGAAACCACCACCGGGGGTAACGCGCTCAAGTTCTACTCCTCCGTCCGTCTGGATATCCGTCGTATCGGCGCGGTGAAGCAGGGTGATGAGGTTACCGGTAACGAAACCCGGGTGAAGGTGGTGAAGAACAAGGTCTCGCCGCCATTCAAACAGGCCGAATTCCAGATCCTCTACGGGCAGGGTATCAACCAGCTCGGCGAAGTGCTGGACCTGGGTGTCCAGCAGGGCCTGGTGGACAAGTCCGGCGCCTGGTACGCCTACAAGGGCGACAAGATTGGCCAGGGCAAGCAGAACGCCTGCGACTTCCTGCGTGAGAACCCGGCCATAGCCGAGGAAATCGAGCAGGAAATCCGTGCCCGCCTGCTGCCGGTGCCCGGTGATGCGCCAGCGGCGGAAGAAGAGGAAGCCGAAGCTGGCAATGAGTGATCCACTCACCGAATCCGAACTGCGCCAGCGGGCTGTCAGCCTGCTGGCGCGTCGGGATCACGCCCGCCGCGAACTGGAAACCAAACTGCGCAACAAGGTGGGCGAGCACCCGGCGCTGGGCGCCGTCATGGACTGGTGCGAAGAACACGGCTTTATCGACGACCGGCGCTTTGCCGGTTTTTTTGTGCGCTCGCGCATTGATCGCGGGCAGGGGCCCCTGCGTATCCGCCAGGAGCTGCAACAGCGGGCGGTGGCCAGCGAGCTGATCGAGCAGGCGCTGGCGGAGGCCGAGGTAGACTGGTTTGCCCTGGCCCGGGAGGTTCGGGCCCGGCGTTTCCGTCAGTGCCCGCAGGACCAGAAGGAAAAGGCCAAGCAGCTCCGTTTTCTGCAGGGCCGGGGCTTTGATGCAGAACAAAGCTTCGCCGCCCTGGACAGCCGACCCGACGAGTAGCGGCCCGTCGGCGGCCAAGCCCTTCAACGATTTCCCAATACCCTTCGCCGTTGGAGCTTTGCTCGCAAAGCGAAGGTTTCAACGGACGCCGGGCCTGATTCGCCTCTTCGCCTTGCGAGCAAGTCTCCAACGGCCCACCCAACATCTTAACGTAGGGCGGAAATGGGCGAGAGCCCATCTCCGCCTTTATCCCAAATAGCGGAGGGGATGAACTCACGCCCAAACGCCACTAACGCACGCAGTGGCACCCCGAAAGGGACGCCAGGCGACTCGCATCCCCTTGCAGCGCGCTTGGCAGTCGGGATCAGCTCTCCACCGGCTATCTCTCTGAATTGTGGAAGCCGCTCCCGGATCAGATAACGTCATCCCGGGCACCGATCCGAAGTCTGGGCTGGCACTGCTGGCGATGCTGGCATCTGGGCCGGGATCGCTTGCAGGCAAGCTCCCACAGTAATTGGGGGCAGTGGGTATTTCCTGCTTGGTCCGAACCCGGTTCACGTCGTATCCTGCCCCTTTCGTTGCTTGCGCGAGACCTCCCATGGAATACCTGTCTGATCCCTGGCTGGCGGCGGCCATGCTGGGCGCCGGTGTGCTGGCCGGCTTTATCAATACGCTGGCGGGAGGAGGGGGGCTGCTGATCCTGCCCCTGCTGATGCTCAGCGGCATGGGCGCGGCCCTGGCCAATGGCACCATGCGGGTGGGGGTGCTGATCCAGAGTGTGGAGGCGGTGCGCCAGTTCAACAAGCGCGGCACCATGCCGTTCAAGCCGCTGCCGGCGATTCTGGTGCCCTGTCTGCTGGGCACCCTGGTGGGCACGCTGGCGGCTTCCTATCTGCCGGAAACTATCCTCAAGCCGGTGTTGCTGACCACCCTGGGGGTGGTGGCGCTGATCATGGTGTTCAAACCCAGCCAGATGTCGCCGGCGCCAGATGAGATTCCCCTGCAGCCCAACGATTCCCTCTCCGGCTGGCTGGGACTGTTCTTTGCTGGTGCCTACGGCGGCTTCGTACAGGCGGGGGTGGGGTTTGTGCTGATCGCGGTGCTGGTGGGCCAGCTTCGCTATGACCTGCTGCGCGGCAATGCCCTGAAACTGGCCATTACCGGCAGTTTCACGGTCCTGGCCCTGGGCATTTTCATGGTCCGCGACCAGGTGGCCTGGCTACCCGGCCTGCTGGTGGCCGCCGGCACCCTGGTGGGGGTGCGCCTGGGCGTGGGCTTCGCCCACAGCGTCTCACCAAAGGTATTGAAGCGTATCCTGCTGGTGATGGTGCTGGCGGTGTGCCTGGCGGCGGCGTTGAAAGGATAGCTACAAGCTTCAAGCCTCAAGCTGCAACGCGAGTGTGGATGTGTCTGTTTTGCAAAGCAATCAGCCCGCGCTCAGGCTGCCGGGCGCGCCCTGTGGTGGTTACAATCAATAAAATCTTCACTCGTGTTGTAGCTTGCGGCTTGGAGCTTGAAGCTTGCTTCTTCCCCATCGCAACCGGGCCTTGGGGGCGGTATACTCGGCGCCTCTGACAGCCAGCCAAGAAAACGTTTCTCCTATGAAGAGTGCTGAACTACGCCAGGCCTTTCTGGATTACTTCGCCAGCCAGGGACACACCAAGGTACCGTCCTCCTCGCTGGTGCCCCACAACGACCCGACCCTGCTGTTCACCAATGCGGGGATGAACCAGTTCAAGGACGTGTTTCTGGGCCGGGAAAGCCGCGATTACACCCGTGCCACCAGCTCCCAGCGCTGTGTGCGTGCCGGCGGCAAGCACAATGACCTGGAAAACGTGGGCTACACGGCGCGGCATCACACCTTCTTCGAGATGCTGGGCAACTTCAGCTTCGGCGACTACTTCAAGCGCGAAGCCATCAAGTTCGCTTGGGAATTCC
>JAKSCQ010000320.1 GCA_022360555.1 Pseudomonadales bacterium | reverse complement strand
GGCCCGATCTCGACCCCGAGCGCGGAGAGCGCGATCATGACGGTCATGCCGTAGATGCCGACCAGAGCCGCGCCGCGCACCACCGGATAGACGGTGGCAAAGCGGCTGCTGCCCTTGGCCGCCTGCTGCAGGAGTTTCCATGAAAACCCGTATTGATTCCGTTGAAGACATTACCCGCAGCTTTGCCGGGCAGGGCTATATCTGTAGCGAACAGATCGCCCTGGCCATTTACCTGGCTGCCCAGTTGCACAAGCCGGTGCTGGTGGAAGGCCCGCCGGGGGTGGGCAAGACCGAACTGGCCAAGGCCGCGGCGGCCTTTCTGGAAGCGCCGCTGATTCGTCTGCAGTGCTATGAGGGGCTGGACGAAAGCCGTGCCCTGTACGAATGGAAGTATAGCAAGCAACTGCTGTACACCCAGTTGTTGCGCGACAAGCTGGGCGGCATGCTGGCCGACACCGACAGCCTGGAGGCCAGCATGGAGCGGCTGGGCGACCTGGGCGAAGCCTTCTACAGCGAAACCTTCCTGGAGCCCCGGCCACTGCTGCATGCCCTGCGCAGCGAAGAGCCGGCGGTACTGCTGATCGACGAAATCGACAAGGCGGATCAGGAGTTCGAGGCGTTCCTGCTGGAGCTGCTGTCGGATTTCCAGATATCCATTCCCGAACTGGGCACCGTTACCGCCCGGCACCAGCCACTGGTGCTGCTGACCAGTAATGACCAGCGGGAACTGTCTGATGCCCTCAAGCGCCGCTGCCTGCACCTGTACATCCCCTACCCGGAACCGGAGCTGGAGGCGCAGATCGTGGCCAGCCGGGTGCCGGAACTGGACGCTCGCCTGCGCGAGCAGTTGGTGGGCTTCATACAGTACCTGCGCGAGCAGGACATGAAAAAACTGCCGGCCATTTCCGAAACCCTGGACTGGGCAAAAGCGTTGGTGCTGCTGCATGCGGACAGCCTGGAACAATCCCAGGTGGCCGATACCCTCAACCTGGTGCTCAAGACCGAACAGGATGTCTCGCTGGCCCGGGAGCTGCTGCCCGGCTGGCTGCGCAAGCTGGGGCAGCGCTGATGCCCAGTCGCCGGCTTGCCGAGTTTGTTCAGGCCCTGCGCGGGGCGGGGCTGCGCATCTCACCGGATGAAGCCACCCTGGCCATGGAGGCGGTGACCCTGGTGGGCTATCAGGGGCGGCGGCGATTTCACGATGCCCTGGCCGCCACCCTGGTCAAACAGGAAACTGACCGACTGGCCTTTGAAGAGACGTTTGCGCGTTTTTTCGAGGCGCAGGCCGACAGCCGTGGCGGTGAGCATGACGATGCTGGGGGCGAGCCGCCACAGGCCATGCCCGAGCCAGTCACCGATGCCGCTGCCCGTAACGAGGCCTCGGCCGAGGCAGACGACCTGCTGTCACGCACCCCGGAACAGCTTCAGCAGCAACTGGCGGAGGCCGCCGCCGCCATGGATTTCACCCGTATGGAAGTGATTACCCAGCAGGGCCTCTATGCCCGTCGTCTGCTGATGAATATGGGCATGGGGGCGGTGGATGACCGTATTCTGGAGCTGGCCCGGGGTGATACTCGCCAGCAGGCCCGCGCCGACCGGCTGCGCCACTGGCGCGAGCAGGTCAGGGAGCAGGCCGCCCACCTGGTCCGCCGCCAGTTTCTTCTGCACGGTGCGGCGAAAAGCCGGGCCCTGCGGGAGGAAACCATGCGTGCGGTACCGTTTCGTGACCTGCGTGAATTCCGTGACGTGAAGCAACTGGTGCGCAAGATGGCGCGGCGTCTGGCCAGCCTGCACCAGCGACGCATGAAAACCCACCGGCGGGGCATGCTGGACGCCCGCCGTACCCTGGTGGGCAGCATCCGTCATGACGGCATCCCCGCCCGTTTGCACTGGCGGCAACGACCACCGCACAAGACCCGGGTCATGGTGATCTGTGATGTATCCAGCTCGGTTCGGGAAGCGGCGCGCTTCCTGCTGCAGTTTCTCTATGCCATGAACGATGTGCTGCCGCGCGTGCGCAGTTTCGCCTTTGCCTCGAACTTCGATGAAATCAGCGACGATTTTGCCCGTCACAGCCCGGAGGTGGCGGTGGGGCGGGTGCTGGACCGGCTGTCCGGCAGCGGCACCGATTACGGGGAAATGCTGGAGGCGTTCTGGCGTCGCTGTGAACGGGAGCTGGACAGTCATACCACGGTGATCATCCTCGGTGATGCCCGTAACAATGACCTGCCGGACCGGGCCGAAGTGCTCGGGCAAATCCGGCGCCGGGTCAAGCAGGTCTGGTGGCTCAACCCCGAGTCGCGCAGCCGCTGGAACAGCGGCGATGCCATTATGGACCGCTATCTGCCCCACTGCCGGCTGGCCAGGCAGTGCGCCAACCTCAATGACCTGGAGCGGGTGGTGGACTCCCTGATGCTCCGCCTGACCTGAGCACGGCGGGGGAATGGCTAATGTGCTCTCTTGAGAAGCGAGTTACGAGTACCGAGTTTCGAAAACCAACACCGTTTCTGCCTTTCGTAACCCGAAACTCGGTACTCGTAACTGCTACTTGCTCTTTGTCTCTCGCGCGCTACACGACATTCGGTGGCATATTCAGACTGGCTCCCGCCGGTCACGCATCGCTGGCGGTATGCCCGGGTCCCGCAGGGCCTGCTTGAGGGTGGCCTTGAGCCGGGCCAGGTTCACGGGTTTGGCCAGGTGTCCGACCATGCCGGCGTCGTGGCAGGCGTGGATCTTGTCGGGCACCGCATGGGCGGTGAGCGCAATGATCGGTACCCAGGGCAGTCGCCCTTCCCGTTGCAGCCTGATGATCGCCCGTGAGGTTTCAAAGCCGTCCATGTCCGGCATTTCGCAATCCATCAGAATCAGGTCGAAGGACTCGGTGGCGGACATCAGCACGGCAATGGCTTCCATGCCGCTTTCCGCCACTTCGGTACGGTAGCCCAGCTTTTGGCACAGCCCTTCGGCCACCATCAGGTTGATGTGGTTGTCATCCACGATCAGCAGGCGCCCGCCGGACAGCGGTTCGGGTTCATTGTCATCCGTATCGGCGTGGTAGCTGGCTTCGGTGCTGGTGGCAGGCAGCGGCAGACGGAACCAGAACCGGGAACCTTCGTTGCGGCGACTCTGCACACCAATTTCGCCGCCCATGATTTCCACCAGCTGGCGACAGATGGCCAGCCCCAGTCCGGTGCCGCCGTAGCGGCGGCTGGTGGAGCTGTCACCCTGTTGGAAATGATCGAACAGGGAGGCGAGCTGCTCCGGGGCAATGCCGATACCGGTATCGACCACTTCGAAATAGACGTAATCCGGGTTGTCAGCATCGCGCTGGGCAGAGACGGTAATGGTGCCGTTGTCGGTGAATTTCACCGCGTTGCTGACCAGGTTGACCAGAATCTGGCGCAGTCTCACCGGGTCGCCGATACAGTGGTCTCCCAGATTGTGTCCCAGTACGGACTCCAGGGTATTGGAATGCACATGGGCGCGGTGCTGGAACAGGGCCAGCGCCTCGCCGATCAGGTCAGGGAGGGAAAAACTGGTCTGTTCGATGGGCATCTTGCCCGCTTCGATGCGTGAGTAATCGAGAATGTCGTTGATCAGGTTGAGCAGGCTGTTGCCGGACTGCTCGATCACGTTGAGGCTGTGACGCTGTTCATTGTCCAGCTCGGTGCCCTTGAGCATATCCACGGTACCGATAATGCCATTGAGCGGCGTGCGGATTTCGTGACTCATTACGGCCAGGAATTCGCTGCGGGCACTGAGGGCACGGTTGAGCTCGCGGGTACGCTCCTCCACGCGCTGTTCCAGAATTTCGTTGGCTTCACGCTGAATGCGGGTGTTTTCGCTTTTCAAGACGGTCATGCGATGGGCCAGGGCGAAGGACAGCAGCAGGGCCTCGGTGAAGGTGCCCAGTTGCATGGCGTTTTCCAGCCACCAGCCACCGTCCAGCAACTGGAAGGTCTTGAGTACATACAGCACGGTGCCCACCGCCACGGCGGTGAAAGCGAGCAGAAAATATCGTGCCGGGCTGTAGCCCTTGCGGATCAGCCACACCGCCAGGGCGATGGCCACGAAAGGCCAGGGCAGGACCACGGCGGTGCTGGCCTGGATGGAAAAATTGAAACTGATCAGTGACAGCGGAGCGCAGACCAGCAGGATCAGGGCAATCAGGTTGAGCGCGCGGTGGGTGCGGGGGGCCCGTTTTTTCAATTCCAGAAACTGGGCGGCAAACAGCATGGAGAAGGCCAGGGTGGCCAGATTGAGTACCGGCAGGGCGTAATGATTCCAGAGGGTGGCGTCCGGCCATAGCCATTGGTAGCTGAGTCCTTCTCGGGTGAACAGGTTGAGCCCAAATGTGCCCAGGTAGAGTACGTAAAGCAGATAGCCCGGATCCCGGATGGACAGAAAGATCAACAGGTTGAACAGGCACATGGCGATGATGGCGCCGAAATAGAGCCCGAGATAGACCGACAGCCGGGTGTCCTGCTGGCTGAACTGGGTGGGCGTCATCAGTGTCGCGGGTAATTCGATGACGTTGTGGCCCTGGGCCCGGAGCAGCAGATAGCGTTCCTGTTGCGGGGGCAATTCCAGCGGGGTGACCAGATGATAATGGGGCAGTTGCCGTTCACTGAAAGGCAGTCGGTCCCCCAGCCGTGAATGACTCAGTAACTGTTGCTGCGAGTCGAAGACGTAAATATCCAGATAATCCAGGTGCGGCCGACCGGCCCGCAGAAACCAGTAGGGCAACGCGCTCTGGTTTTCTACCTGTATCAGGAACCACTGATAGCCGTCATGAAAACCGAGGGACGGATAGGGGGTGGTAAGGGGGGTGCCGTCGCCATCCAGCAGGGCCTGCAGGGCCATCCGCGGACTGAGGGAATGATCGGGATCGTCCAGCCATTGCATTCCCCGGGCAGCCTCGTAGCTATCCTGGCCGGCTGTCAGGGTGAGGGCCTGTGCCTCAGAGGCAAGCAGTAACAGACAGCCTGCCAGCAGGTGCCCAAACAAGACGAATCCCTTTGTCATTCCCGATCCTGTTATCGCTGTTATCTGGATGCGGCGTGTTTTCTTACACGGCATTTTACAGAATTTAGCTTATCAGCAGGAACAGCACGACAGACAGGGTCTCGAAAATAGTGACGTAAAGGAGAAAAGGAGTCCTGAATGAAAGTCACTATGCGTTCTGTACTGATTGTGTCCTGTTCCTTGCTTTCCACCACGGGAGCGTATGCCGCCGGGCCCTATATCGGGGGTAATTACAGCCAGATCCAGTATGACAGTCAGGAGTTTGATACGGATACCCTTAAAATCGATTCAGCCACGGTTAATGCCGGTTTCGAGTTTACTGACTTTCTGGCTCTCGAGGCCCGAGGTGGGGTCGGCCTGGATGAAGATTCCCAGGGCATTGCCGATTTCGAGATGGATCACCTCTACGGTGGTTATGTGAAGCTTGGTGCACCGGTGGGTGATACCCTTCGGCCCTATGTGATCGGTGGCTATACCAAGGTGAAAGGCAAGGTGTCTGCTGATGGCACCGTGGCCGGGGTCAATTATTCCTTCAGTGATACCGAAACTTTCGAGGATGAGTCTTACGGCGCCGGCCTGGATTTCAATATTACCGATACGGTGGGAGCCAACCTGGAATACATGCGTTATGTGGATACCGATGACGAGGAAATTTCCGGTATCAGCGTGGGGCTGCGCTCGGCCTTTTAAGTCGAGCTGATCAGGCAGGCGGGAGCGGTCGAATGACCGCTCCCGCAAAAAAGTCTCAGGCGTCAGGTGCGATTTCCAGGGCCCGCTCCAGATTTGGCCGGAAAGCCGTATTCACACCGAGTTTCATCATGGTCCAGTAGTGGCCACTGACCACCCGCTCGATCAGCAGGCTGCGTGATGAGGGCTGGAACTTCAGCATCTGGTCCAGAGAGGTGCGTTTGACCTGCTGCATGATATCGGTATGCAGGCGGGAGCGGCCGAAGTCATAGGGCTTGTTGTCGAAGGCCCGCAACAGCAGCTCGATCCAGGTGGCATAGAACTGGCTGCTGACTTCGGTGTCTTTCTTGCGGACGCCCAGTTGCTGGAGCAGCGTATCCAGGGTGTGCCATTGCTGGTCCAGGGCCGCGCGGACAATGTTGCGTAGCAGTTCGGCGTCCTGGGGAGGCAGCCGTTTTACGGCGCCGAAGTCATACATGACGATGGAACCGTCCGGGCGAAAGGCAAAGTTACCCGGGTGCGGGTCGCAATGCACCGCACGGAACTGGAAGATCTGCTGGCCCAGAGCATCAAACAGGCGTTCGCCCAACAGGTTGCGGGTGGCCTGGTCAAAGCCGTGCTGATCATCCACGTGGTCCAGCGGGGTGCCGCTTTCCTGGCTCAGCGTCAGCACTTTCTCGCTGGACAGATCCTCGAAAACCCGAGGAATGATCAGCCATGGCTGTTCGTGGTGAAAGTCCCGAAACAGGGTCAGGTTGTTGGCTTCCTGGCAGTAATCCAGTTCCTCATGGAGCTGGTTGCGGATTTCCCGGAAGACGGCATCCAGTGCCGCTTCATCCACCCGGAGCAGGCTGCCCAGCCGCAGAATCCGGCGCAGGTGCTTCATGTCCGAATCGATGGATTCCTTGACCGCCGGATACTGAACCTTGACCACCACCTGGTCGCCCTGATGGGTGGTGGCCCGGTGGACCTGGCCGATGGAGGCGGCGGCGAAAGGGGTGTCCTCAAAGCTGGCAAACAGGTTGCCCAGCTCGTCTTTCAGTTCCCGCTCCAGTTGCCGGCGAATCACGTGGAACGGCATGGGCGCCGAGGCGTTTTGCAACACCTTCAACTGGTCGCTGATCTCCCGGGGCAAAATGTCCTGCATCTGGGAGGCAATCTGCCCCACTTTCATCACCGCGCCTTTCATCTCGCCCAGGGTGGCGGCCACTTCCCGACCGATATGTTTGAGCAGCTTTTCCCGGTCGGACGCCTTGGCGGTTTCCGACTGGAACAGGCCCTTGACCTGGTGCCCTGCCACGCGGGTGGCAATGGAGGTGGTCATGCCGGTGAGCCGGAACAGTCGACCGGTAGCAGTGGAAGGGCGTTTGCGGCGATCGTTTGCCATGATGTCCTCACGCCGGGAGGGGCGCTTGTCATTATTGGATGAATGACTCAAGGCTAGCGCCAGTTGGCGGGCCTGTACATGGTGGGATGGAGCCAGAAGTTAAACGGGTGAGAGAGGGGCAGAAAAGGGGGGGGGGCTTTGCAAATCCGGGTGGGGGGATTCGCGTGCAGGTACGCTCCCGCGGACCTGTTTCCATACAGTTCTACGAGAACCAGAAAAAGAAAGGGGCCCAAATCAGGCCCCAAGGGAGAGTACAACAGAAACGGGAAACAGAATCAGCTACGTTTCTCGCCAGCAGAAACCAGTTCGTTGAACAGTTTCTCGCCTTCTTCACGTGCGGTGGCTACAGCGCCCAGGCTGGCCAGCACGAATTCGTTGGTGTCGTCCGCTTTTTCGCCACGCTCTTTCTTGCCGGCAGCGACCAGCTTCTCGTACAGCTCCTGACGCTTCTCGGGAGCCGTGTCCAGCAGTTCACGTGCCGCCAGCAGGGCGCCGCGACCGGCCAGCAGGGCCTTGGGTTTGCTTTCGGCATCTTCGCCGTAAGCCTGGGTGCCGGCTTCCACGTACTTGTTCAGCAGTTCTTCAGAGTTTTCTTCCGCCTTGTCGTAAGCACCCAGGCCAGCCAGATACAGCTTGTTGCCCAGATCCTTGGCACGGTTTACCAGAGATTCGCTTTGTTCGCGCAGATCTTTCAGCTCGCCCATGATGAATTGTTCCTTTACGTTGTCCGGTGGTAAAAAAGAGAACTTGTCGCAGCGGCTGTGGCGCTGCACGGGGTAAAGATTACGGGAGTGACGTGGAGAGAGGGCCGGATTACTGTCTAACAATTATACATCCGGCCAATGGTGAAGAACCTTCAAGTTGTGATATCCGTCAAACTTAGTACGCCAAACGGAACGTGGTCATGCTTTCGTCTCACACGTACACTGGCAAAAAGACTGTACCGGCTTAGAGAGAACACAATGATAGAAAAATTCATTGCCAAGGTGCCGTCGCGCATCTGGGCGGATGGGCGTCCCGCCAGAGCCCGACAGTGGGAAGCGGAATTCAATGTGGCTTCGTGGGTACGCATCGCCGGCTCCGCCGGCAAGGTGCAGTTGGTGGTCCGTTACATGGACAACAACAGTGATCGGGCGGTGTTGGTCGATACCGCCGAAGTGGGGGGCGAGGGAAGCGCCCTGTTGTCTGGCACTATCCGTCTCAAGCTGACCGCCGAGGTGGAGCAGGTGCAGATTTCCCTGCGACTCAGTGACCCGGCCATGACTCATGTGGTGGAAGAGTTGTTCATGCAGCGCCGTGGCGCGGCTCTGAAATCCTCCGACAAGCTGATTTCCAACTACTGAACCGGCGGACCCTTGCCGATCAAAAAATAAACGCGTCAGCCCTGACGGCTGACGCGCTGCGGAAAATCCTGTCTGTCTTCAATCTCGCTATCCTCCTGAACCGGTTCATCCCCCTGGTTGACCAGGGATTCCGGCCAGCTCTGGAAATCCAGGCCGGTCAGCCGGTTGAGGTTTTTCAGCGCCTGCTTGGGGCGCAGCGTTCCCAGTTTCAGAATCTTGCTCATGGCATTGTTCTCGCTCTGCTATCAGAGAGAAAAGCGAGAACTGTGCCAGTATTGTGAAATTATTTTTATTGTTTAAAAACAGCCGGTTAGGTTTTTCCTGTGAAGAGGCGCACAATTTTCCGGGCGAACCTCGGCAGCATGTGACAATTTTGGTAACCCCTCCCCTGCGAGTACCGAGAAGCGAGTTACGAGTGCCGAAAGGCAGAAGCGGTGCTGGTTTTCGAAACTCGGGACTTGTCACCCGTTACTGCTGTCTTAATCCAGAAAAAAGTCTGGCAGCAACTGGTCGTCTTCCAGGTTCGGATCGACTCGATAACCGCTGAAGTCCGTGATGCCGGCTTCGCGCAGCACCTCTTCATCCACGTAAAACTGCCCAGAGGCGGCGGACACCGGCCGGGTCAGGATGGTCCAGGCGGCATCGGCCATGATGCTCGGCTGGCGCGCCGCCTGCACCGCGGGCAGGCCGCCGAGCTGGTTCTGGACCGCCGCGGTGTTGATCACGGTTTTCGGCCACAGGGCGTTCACGGCCACCTTGCCGGCATATTCGTCGGCCATGCCCAGCACGCACAGACTCATGCCGTACTTGGCCATGGTGTAGGCTACATGGCGGCCGAACCAGTGTGGCGTCATGTTCAGCGGCGGTGACAGATTGAGAATGTGCGGATTGTCCGCTTTTTTCAGGTGTGGCAGGCAGAGCTTGCTGGCCATGAAGGTACCGCGGCTGTTGATCTGGTGCATCAGATCGTAGGACTTCATGGGGGTGGCTTCGGTGCCGGTCAGGGCAATGGCGCTGGCGTTGTTGACCAGAATGTCGATGCCGCCAAAGGTGTCCACCGCCTGGTCCACGGCGGCCTGCAACTGTTCTTCGTAGCGGATGTCACCGACGCAGACCAGCGGCGTGCCGCCGGCCTCGCGGATTTCCTCGGCTGCGGTGTAGAGGGTGCCCGGCAGTTTCGGGTGCGGTTCCGTGGTCTTGGCGAACAGGACGACATTGGCGCCGTCCCGGGCGGCACGCAGGCCGATGGCCTTGCCGATGCCGCGGCTGGCACCGGTAATGAAGAGGGTTTTTCCCTTGAGGCTGGGTGTGGTCATGGTGGCTCTCCCAATGTGTGCATTAAACCTACCAAGCGCTTGGTTGTCAGGCAAGTAAATGACGGTCACTTGTCAGGGGGCGGGTGTAACGCTATGGTTTCCTTTTTCGGTCATTTGGGGCCATGGACGGCGCTGGCAGGATATTATTATGACAATACTGAAAATGGACCCTGCGGAGTACTCGGTATCCGCCGAGTATCTGGCGCTATTGCTGGATGTGCTGGCCCGCCGGGGCATTTCCGCCGAGGCGCTGCTGTCCGGAACCCGTATTGAGGCGGGGTGCTGGCGGGACCCCAAGGCCAGGGTCACGGCGCAGGATTTCGGGAAGGTGGCGCGGCGGGCCGTGGAGCTAAGCGGTGAGCCCTGGCTGGGCTGGGAGCTGGGGGCTTCCATGACCCTGTCGTCCCACGGGTTCCTGGGCTATGCCGCCATGAGCAGCGCGACCCTGGGCGAAGCCCTGGAGCTGGCGGTCAGGTATTTCCGCACCCGCAGCACCCTGGTGCAGCTGGAAACCTTCCACGACGGGGATATGGCGGTCATGCAGATCAACGAGCTGCTGGCTCTGGGCGATCTGGCGCCGCTGATCATGGAAAGCCTGTTTTCCAGCTTCCATTTCATGGGGCAGAAGCTGCTGCCCGGCGTGGACATTATCGGCGAGTTGCGGTTTTCCTACCCGGAGCCGGATTACTTTCACCGCATGCGACCGCTGATGCCGGTGCCGGTTTATTTCGACTGCGCCTATAACCAGATGCGTTTTCCCGCCGAACGCATGGGCTACGAGCTTCAGTTTGCCGACCCACGCCTGGCCCGCATGGCCGCCGATCAGTGCGAGCAGGAAATGGCCACCATCAAGGCGCCGCCGGCCCTGCTGGGTCAGGTGCGCCGGATTATTCTGGGTGGCGGCGGACGCTTTCCCGGTGTGGAGGAGGTGGCCAGCGAGTTGCACATGTCTTCCCGGACGCTGAAGCGCAAATTGCAGCAGCTTGGCACCAGCTACCAGGAAGTGCTGGATGGCCTGCGCAAGGGGCTGGCGGTGGAGTATCTTACCCAGTCGGACAAGACGGTGGACGAGATTGCCATGTCGCTGGGTTATTCCGATGCCTCCAACTTTGCCCGGGCGTTTCGTCGCTGGACCCAGCGCAGTCCGTCCGATTACCGCTAAACGGTGACGCGACGGTTGCGTCGTGATCTGCCGGACTGGGAGCGCGGCCCAATGGTCGCTCCCGCGTTATCTGTTTCAAGGAGACGTCATGGCCTCACTGCATCCTCGCCTCGCGGCCGATACCCGCGTCCTGGGGGAAACCGACCTGTGCTGGTTGCGCTGGATGAACGATCGTCGCTTTCCCTGGCTGATCGTGGTGCCCAAGCGCAACGGGCTGCGTGAGTGGCATCACCTGCCCGTTCCCGAGCAGCAGGCTGTGCTGGAGCAGGTCAATACCCTGGCGGCCCGGCTGGAACGGGTGACCGGTGCCGACAAGATCAACATTGGCGCGCTGGGCAATCTGGTTCCGCAGCTTCATATTCATATCATTGCCCGCTTCCAGGATGACCCGTGCTGGCCGGGCCCGGTCTGGGGGCAGGGCCAGCCCGAGCCCTGGGAGGAGGGGGACACCCCGGACTGGCTGGGCAAACTCAAGGCGCAGGGCTGATCGTGGCGGGGTTGGTTGCGGTCACTGTTCAGTGCCCCCATTGCTGGGAAGCCATCGAGATGCTGGTGGATACGTCCGTGGAGGAGCAGGAATACGTGGAGGATTGCCACGTCTGCTGTCGACCGTTGCTGGTCACCGTGGCGGTGCCTTTTGGCAGCGAAGCCCCCCAGGTCGCAGTTCGCCCGGAAAATGACTAGGAGAAACAGGGATGTTGTTGCTCGGAATCTTTATTGTTCTGGTGTTCGCCTACGGGCTGGTATCCCGACGTCTACAGGGGACGCTGCTGACCGGGCCGATGTTGTTCACCCTGGCGGGGATGCTGGTGGCGCTGGTGCTGACACCGGGGCTGGCCATGGAGTCCGGCGGGGAGTGGTTCCTGAAGGTATCGGAACTGACCCTGGTGCTATTGCTGTTCACTGATGCCTGCCATACCAGCCTGCGCGAGCTGCGCCGCGATGGCGCCCTGTCGGCGCGGCTGCTGACGGTGGGGATGTTGCTGACCATTCTGCTGGGGGCGGTGATTGCCTGGCTGCTCTTTCCTTCCCTGGGGCTCTGGTACGCGGCCATTGTGGCCACCATCCTGGCGCCCACGGATGCCGGCTTGGGGCAGGTGATTGTTAACAGCGACAAGGTGCCGGAAAAGATCCGTGAAACCCTGAATGTGGAAGCCGGTCTCAATGATGGTTTGAGCGTGCCCTTGTTGCTGTTCTTTATCGTCCTGACCGGGGTGGAAGCCTTTCATGAAGCCCAGGGCATGCTGCTGCAGTATCTGGTGGAGCAGCTTGGGTACGGGGCCTTGATCGGGATGCTGGTGGGCGGGGTTGGCGGGCTGCTGCTGGCCATGTCCCGTGAGCGTGGCTGGCTGGCGGAGGATGGCGAACAGATGGCAATCCTGTCGTTGCCGATCCTGGCCTTGCTGCTATCGGAGGCGGTGGAGGCAAGCATGTTCATTGCCGCCTTCGTGGCCGGGCTGGCCTTGCAGTGGCGCTATCAGCCGCGCAGTCGCGAAGATCGCTTCTACGGGTTGCTGGGGGAATGGCTCAGTCATTCGGTCTTCTTCCTGTTTGGGCTGATGGCCATCAGTGCCCTGGAGAACATGCAGTGGCAGTACCTGCTCTATGGTCTGCTGAGTCTGACCCTGGTGCGCATAGTGCCGGTGATGCTGGCCCTGGTCGGCACCGGGCTCAGTCAGCGCCAGCGGCTCTTCATGGGCTGGTTTGGTCCTCGTGGACTGGCCTCGATTGTGCTGGGGATGGTGTTTCTGGAGCAGCATGGCAGCGGCGAGGGCGTGGAGATGATCCACCAACTGGTGGTGGCTACGGTGCTGCTCAGTGTCTTCCTGCATGGTATGACAGCCAGCCCCGGCATTCGCTGGCTGGGCCGCCGGCCCTGAACGGCTGCTGCAGACCTGGTCAGGAGCGGGGGCGGTCGATGTGGCCCAGAGCCCGGTCGGGGCAGACCTGGTCGCGAACCCGCCGTTTCAGTTCATTGATATCGGGAAAGCCACCATCGGCCTTGCGTTCCCAGATGCGCTGGCCGTTGGCCTCGATCCAGAAGACCCCGCCGGTGCCGGGCTGCAGGGCCACTTCGTCCAGCTCGTCGCTGAAGGTGGACAGCAGCTCCTGGGCGTACCAGCCACTGCGCAGCAGCCAGTTGCACTGGCTGCAGTAATGGATCACCACGCGGTGCATCAGGGGGTATCGTTGCCGGCCAGGAAGGCCTGCATTTTCGGGTCGGTGAGCAGGCGGGTAATGGCGCCACTGAGGATCGCGTTGACCATTTCCTGATTGCGGTCCGCAGTGGGGGTTAGCGGCAGGTCATGCACCACGCTGCTCTTGTAGGTGCCGGTGTGGGTGACGTTTCCGCGGCTGGCTTCACCAAGCAGGGTGAGGGTCAGGGTCACTTCGTTGACCACGGAGCCTTCTTCCGGCACATAGTCCAGTTGCTCCAGACGCACCTCCAGGCGGGTGGCATTCTCGCCGGGGTTGAAGGCATTGAACCCCTGGGTCTGCAGCCCCTGGCGCACGGCGTCTTCAATAGCGGCCTTCACGTCATTGCCGGGCTGGACCAGGGCGGTTTCCTTGTACACACCGCCGCGGGTGCCGAAGGCCTCCTGGCCGCGGGAGTCTACGGCAATCACCTGTACCGGGCGGTTCTGCCCGATATTGGCCGGTTCCACGTCGGCTTTCGGGGTCACCTGGATAACCTGGGGGCTCAGGGCGCAGCCGGTGATGGCAGTGCCCAGACAAAACAGCAAAACAGCACGAAACAGCATTCTCGGCTCCTTGGTCAGTAGGTCCGCTTCAGGGATTCTTGCGCCAGTGTGAACAGGGCCTCCTTGAACGGTGAGGCGGGCACATCGGCGATGGCATCCAGCGCCAGCCGGGTCTGCTCGGCGGCCTTGTCCACGGTATATTGCAGACCGCCACTTACCTGAACGGTTTCAATAATTTCCTGCAGGTGCTCCAGGCCGCCGCTACGCACGGCATCTTTGATCAGCCTGGCCTGTTCCTCGGAACCATTGGCGATGGTGTAGATCAGCGGCAGGGTGGGTTTGCCTTCCGCCAGGTCGTCCCCCACATTCTTGCCCAGTGCACTGGCATCGCCCTGGTAGTCGAGCACGTCGTCGATCAACTGGAAGGCGATGCCCAGATGGCGGCCATAGGTGGCAAAGGCGTCCACAAAGTCGCCATTGTCGTCGGCGCCCAGGACAGCCCCGGTTTCGGCAGCGGATTCGAACATCTTGGCGGTCTTGTGGTGGATAACCCGCATGTAGTTCTCTTCGCTGGTATTGGGGTCGCGCACATTGATCAGTTGCAGCACCTCGCCTTCGGAGATGGTGTTGGTGCTCTGGGAGAAAATGTCCAGCAGGCGTGGGTGGCCCAGCGCCACCATAAGCTGCAGGGCGCGGGAAATCAGAAAGTCGCCCACCAGCACACTGGCGGCATTGCCCCACACCGCGTTCACGGTGGGGCGGCCCCGGCGCAGGTTGGATTCGTCCACCACATCATCGTGAAGCAGGGTGGCGGTGTGCAGGAATTCGATAATGGCGGCCACATCCACGTGGCGGTCACCCTGGTAGCCGGCCGCGCGGGCGCAGAGTATGGCCACCAGGGGGCGCAGGCGCTTGCCGCCGGACTGGACAATGTAGTCCCCCACCTCGCGGATCAGCGGGACACCAGAGTCGAGATGGTGGTTGATGAACTGGTCTACTGCCGCGAAGTCATCCTCGACGACGGCATATATGGCCTTGAAATCCATGCATTTGTGTCCAGACAGAAGGTGGGCGCAACAGCGGGCAATGCTAACAGGGGTTCCCGGGCAGTCAAGAAAACCCGGGGGGCAGTGAGCGCGCGGTGAAGCGGTGCATTTCGGGCTTGTCTGGGGCGGCCGGTTCACGTACACTTCGCGACCCGATTTCATCCTCTGCCTGGCCTGCAAGTGGTGGCTGTCTTGAATAAGCAGTTGCCCGCCTGAGTGGAGTCGTGCTGGAGCACACTATATGTATGCAGTAATCAAGACCGGTGGCAAGCAGTATCGCGTTGAAGAAGGCGATGTTGTGCGCATCGAGAAAATTGAAGTAGCCACCGGCGAATCCGT
>JAKSCQ010000108.1 GCA_022360555.1 Pseudomonadales bacterium | reverse complement strand
CGCACCGCTGTCTTCCAGCATGTAGCGCAAGCGGTCCGCGGGGTATCCCGGGTCCAGCGGCAGGAAGGCGCCGCCGGCTTTCATCACGGCCAGGAAAGCTTCAATCATGGTGACGCCACGCTCGAAGGACACGGCGACTACCTCGTCGGCTTTCACGCCCTGCTCAATCAGGTAGCGGGCCAGTTGGTTGGAGCGGGCTTCCAGTGCCGCGAAGGACACGCGGGTGTCTCCATGCACCAAGGCAATGGCATCACCCTGCGCTTGCGCCTGTTTGGAAAACAGGGAGACAAAACTTTCCGGCAACCACTCGCCACTCCCCTGCCCCCACTTTTCCAGACGAGGCAGATCCGCATCGGCCACCGCAATGGTGCCCAGACAGCGCTGTCCATCGGCAAAACTTTCCAGCACCGCGGTCATGGCGCGTTGCAGGCGTTTGGCGGTTTCACCCTGGAAACGGTCCGCCGCGTAGGTCAGCGTGAGCGCCAGAGCACCATCGTTTCCTTCATGCACATCCAGCGCCAGGTCAAACAGGGCATGGGGCACGCCCTGGTTCAACGGCGTGATGGTCACATCGTTATCCAGGTTACGGCGGCCACCATCACGACGCTGGTAGTTGAACAGCACCTGAAAAAGCGGCGTCTCCCCTGGCTCTCTTTGTGGCGACAGCGATGCCACCAGTTGATCGAAAGGCAACGCCTGGTGAGCCTGGGCATCCAGCATGGTCTGATGCAACTGTCCCACCCAATCATTAACGGTAAGCGCCGCCTGCGGCTTGCCGCGCACGACCAGGGTATTGACGAAAAAGCCCACCAGCGCTTCCACTTCCGAGCGCTCGCGGTTGGCTACCGGCACCCCTACGGGAATATCCCGGCGACCGCCCACCGCAGCCAGCGCCCATTGCCAGGCGGCCAGTACCACGGTGAACAGGGTGGTGTCGTTGTCACGGGCCAGGGATTGCAGCGGCGCCTGCAAGGGTTGCGGCAGCGTCCACTGCACACTGGCGGCCTGACGCAAATCCCGCTGGGCCGGGTTGCGGTCATGGGCAATCAGCAACGGCGGTTGCGTCCTGTTTTCTTGGCCCTGACCCAGTTGTTCCCGCCAATAGGCAAGCTGGCGATCGCGCTCACCGGCATCCAGCCAGGCTTTTTGCCAGAGGGCATAGTCCGCGTACTGGATGGGCAAGGCGGGGAGAGGCCCATCGGACAGGTAGGCCCGGGCCAGGTCGGCAAAGAAAACGTCCATGGACCAGCCATCGGAGACCAGATGGTGCATGACCAGTTGCAGTCGCCATTGCTGGTCGGCCACTTGCAGTAACTGCACCCGCAACGGGTTATCCCGCTCCAGCACGAAGGGGCGGCGAGCATGCTCATCGGCCAGGGTTTGGCGGGCCGCGTCATCCAGTGAACGGGTATCACGCTGCTCCACGGCCAGTGACGTTGAACGGATGACCTGCAGCGCCTGTCCATCCTGCTCCATAAAGCCGGTGCGCAGGATTTCGTGGCGTTCCGCCACGGCATTCAGGGCGCGCAGCAAACGCGCCCCATCCAGCGCCCCATCCAGGAGGAACGCCGCTGTCAGATGGTAGGCGGTGTTGTCCGGCTCAAGCTGATAAATCGTCCACAGACGCTGCTGGGCCGGCGCCAGCGGAAGACGGGACGGGCGCTGGCCGGACACGATAGGCAGGCGTTCAAAGGGAATGCCCTTGTCGCCCAGCTTTTGCAGAAAGAGCGCCTGCTTGTTTTCGTCCAGCGCCATAAAACGCTGGGCCAGCGCTGCTTTATCAAGTTGACTCATAAACCTTCCCTTTGCAGTAGGGTGCACTGGGCTCAAGCAAACGGCACCAATCCCGCTTGTATCGCGGGCATGCCACTATTGGATTGGCATCACGCCTTCCCGCGTTGCAGCTTGAAGCTTGAAGCTTGTCACTGCTCGATGGTGCAGTTCGCTTAGGCTCAGTGCACCCTACCGGCTACAATCAACGCCATTGAAATCACAGACTTTCCAGGTCATCCAGCAGGTCCGCCATGGCGGCGAGATCGTCCTGCTCTTGCTGTTTCGCTTCGCCATTGTGTTCATCCACCAGGGCTGCCAGGGCCTGCAATGACTCCGCTTCGAACAGGGCACGCAGAGGCACTTCCACGCCCCAGCGGTCACGCAGGGCCGCCACCACCCGAGTGGCCAGCAGGGAATGCCCACCCAGGGCAAAGAAGTTGTCGTCCAGCCCCACCCGGGATTGGCCCAGCAAGTCTTCCCACAAGGCGGCCAACTGCTGTTCGGTATCGGTTTGCGGGGCGCGGTATTCGCGGGCCTGCCATTGCGGTGCCGGCAGGGCCTTGCGATCCAGTTTGCCGTTGGGGGACAGGGGCATCTGCTCCAGCACCATGAACAGGGACGGCACCATATAATCCGGCAGGGCATCCGCCAGTGCCTGTTGCCAGGCCTCGCGGTTGTCCGCCTCGCTGACCACATAGGCCACCAGTTGATCGCCCGTGTCACTGTGATGGGCCACCACCACGGCGTCTTCCACATCAGGCAGTTGCTTGAGTTGCTGTTCGATTTCCCCAAGCTCGATGCGCAGGCCGCGAATCTTCACCTGATGATCGAGGCGGCCCAGGTAGTCGATAATGCCGTCGGCCCGTTGCACCACCTGATCGCCGGTGCGGTACATACGGCTTCCCGGTTTTCCAAAGGGATTGGGAATAAAACGATCCGCCGTCAGGTCAGGGCGTCCATAATAGCCACGGGCCAAACCGACACCTGCCAGATAGAGTTCACCGGGGACACCGCGTGGCACCGGGTTGAGATTCGTGTCCAGCACATGGAGCTGGATATTGCTAATTGGTGCGCCGATGGGCACGGTGTGACCGGCGTCGGATCGGCACTGCCAGTAGCTCACATCAATGGCGGCTTCCGTGGGGCCATACAGGTTATGGAGCTGCACATCCTCGCGGGCGGCCAATGTCTGTTTCTGCAATTCCATGTCCAGGGCTTCGCCACTGCAGATCAACCGCTTGAGTCGTGGCAGATTCTGCAAGCCTGTGGCCGCCACAAAGGCTTTCAGCATGGACGGCACGAAATGCAGGGTGGTAACGGCCTCGTCAGCCATGACCTGCCGCAGCCATTGAGGATCGGCATGGGCATCCGGCGGAGCCACCGCCAGGCGTGCCCCCACCATTAATGGCCAGAAGAACTCCCACACCGACACATCGAAACTGAACGGTGTCTTCTGCAAGACACAGTCCCTGTCATCCAGCGGGTATTGGTTCTGCATCCACAGCAGACGGTTTTCCAGCGCCGCCTGGGTATTGAGCACGCCCTTGGGCTTGCCGGTGGAGCCGGAGGTATAGATCACATAGATGGCCTGGTCCGGGTGCCATTGCACCGCCGGCGGCGTGGCCGGCTGATCGCTGACATCCAGTTCATCCAGGCACCACATGGGTACCCCTTCCGGCCAGCTTGCCAACAGGCTGCTGTGGGTCAGCAACAAGGCCGGCGATGAGGCATCCAGAATGTAGGCCAGACGGTCCTGCGGGTAAGACGGGTCCAGCGGCACATAGGCGCCGCCGGCACGGGTAATGGCGAGGATGCCGATCACCAGTTCCAGAGAGCGTGGCAACCCGATGGCCACGCGCACTTCCTCCCGGACGCCGGCACGGCGCAGACGGTTGGCGAGCTGGTTCACCTTACGCTCAAGCTGCCCGTAGGTCAGCTGCTGGTCACCCAGGGTCAGGGCGATCGCGTCCGGCGTTTCGGTTGCCTGCCGACTCAACCGTTCCGGCACTGCGGTGAAATCCCCCCAGTGTTTGCCGGTACGGTTGAAGTCCTGTTGGGCGGCCTCTTCATCCGGGGTCAGCAGCTCGATATCCGCCAGGGACTGTTGCGGATTGTCCAGCAGGGCATCAAGCAAAATGACAAAGTGCTGGCGCAAACGCTCAATGGTCTCCAGCTTGAACAACGCCGTGGCGTAACCGATAAAGCCCTGTAGTTGTTGGTCATCTTCAAGAATATCCAGCGCCAGTTCGAACTGGGCGCCGGCGGCACCGGGATCGAAAGGCGTGATCACTGCTTGCGGCCATTGTGGCGCAAAGGTTTCGCTGAGCCGCTGGTGATTGAAGACCACCTGGAACAGGGGGTGACGATCCAGGTTGCGGTCCACGCCCAGGGCTTCCACCAGTACTTCAAAGGGCAAGGCCTGGCGGCCCTGGGCCTCGCCGATAAATCGCTGAGTCGCGGCCACCTGGTCGGCGAAGGATTGCGGCGCGTCATAATCCGCCGGGATCACCAGCGTATTGATAAAGCAGCCCTGCAGGGTTTCGGTTTCCGCCTGCAAACGACCCGCCACCGGCACCCCCACCCGGATCTGCGACTGCCCGCTGTAGCGGTGCAGCAGGGTCTGCCAGACGCTGAGCAGCAGCGTGGACACGGTGGAGCCCAGTTCACTGGCCCGTTGCTTCAGCGCGGTGGTCTGTGCATCACTGAATCGAACAGGCTGACGGTCGCCACCGGTTGCCCCACCCCGGGGGAAATCCGTGGGCAGCGCCAGCGGTTCACCACCATCGCCCAGTTGTTCCACCCACCACTGGGTCTGGGCACGGGCATCGTCGCTGTCCAGCCACTGCTGTTGCCAGGCGGCATAATCCGCGTACTGGATATCCGCCGGTGAAGCCACCAGGGCCTCACCATCATGGGCTTGCCGGTAAAGCTCGCTCAGCTCCCCCAGCAGCAGTTGCATGGAAACCCCGTCCCCGATGATGTGATGCTGCACCAACAGCAGGTGATAACGCTGCTCAGCCAACCTGATTACTTGCACGCGCAGCAGGTTGTCGCTGGCCAGATTGAAGGGGGCGGTCAGCACATCATGCTGTGCCTGTTGTGCGGCAGCCTCCGGCGTGTGTTGCCCGGACAGGTCCTGCCACTGAATCTCGATAGCAACGTCATCCAGAATACGCTGGCGCGGTTCGCCCCCGACATCCACAAAACGGGTCCGCAGGCTTTCATGATTGGCCACCAGAATATTCAAGGCCTGTTGCAGGGCATCCCGGTGCAATTCACCACGCACCTCCAGCCCCAGCGGCATGTGATAGGCGCCGTTGTCCGGCTCCAGTTGCTGTACGAACCACAGACGACGCTGGGCAGCGGAACAGGGCAGGTCGCCATCCCGGGATACCGGGCGAATGGCCGGCATGGCGGACACCGTCTGGCAGAGTGCCGCGCACTGTTTCAACAGCGGTTGCTCGAAAATGCGATTGAGCGGCAGATCAAGCTGGTGCTGGTGACGCAGTCGGTTGACCATCTGAACGGCCAGCAGGGAGTGGCCACCCAGATTGAAAAAGTGATCATCACGGCTGACGGTTTCCACGCCCAGCAGTTGTTGCCAGATTTCCGCGAGAATTTTCTCGTTGTCGGTTTCCGGGGCGTCGCCATCACTGTTGCCCTGCCATTGCGGTTCCGGCAGGGCCTTTCGGTCCACTTTCCCTGCCGGGGTTAGTGGCAGTTGTTCCAGTGTTATCAACTGGCTGGGGACCATGTAGTCCGGCAATGATTCGCTCAGTGCCTTGAGAACATTGTCGATATCGACCGGACCTCGGGGCACAATATAGCCCACCAACCTGTCACCCGCCGGGGAGGGCTGGGCCAGCACCGCGGCCTCACGGATTTGATCAAACGCCAATAGCCGACTTTCGATTTCTCCCAGTTCAATACGGAAGCCGCGAATCTTCACCTGCTGATCCACCCGACCGCGATATTCCATCACGCCATCGTCGCGGAACTTCACCAGATCACCGGTGCGGTACATGCGCTCACCCGCATCGCCGAACGGATCCGGCAGGAAACGTTCGGCGGTCAGGTCCGGACGGTCGTGATAGCCGCGCGCCAATCCCACTTCGTTGCCGATATACAGCTCACCCGCTACGCCAGCGGGCACGCGATTCAAATCCTGATCCAGCACATACAGTTTGCGTGGCCCCACGGCGGTGCCGATAGGCGCATAAGCGCTGGTCAGGCTGTCACCCTCATAGGCCGCCCACAGCATCGGCGTGACCACCGTTTCGGTGGGCCCGTAGCCGTTGATGATGCGTTGCGGTTTGAGCACTTGCTGCATGCGCTCGAAGGTTTCGCGGGTAAACGCTTCACCGCCCAGGGTCCAGGAGCGAACGCTGAGTGAGGGCTTTTCCTGCTCGACCCAGTCCAGCAGCGGGCCCACATAACTGGGCGGGAAACAGGCGATGGTGACGCCTTCTTGTTGCAGCACCTCGCAGCATTTTTCCGCGCTCCATAATGCCTGGTCGCGAATCACCACCCGGGAGCCAAACGCCAGTGGCACGGTCCAGCGCTCCACCGCGCCATCAAAACTGATGGAGGCAAACTGCAGCTCCACATCCTCCGGCGTCATGCCGTAACGCTCGCCGATGGTTTGCACATGCATGGACAAGCCGCCGTGGGT
>JAKSCQ010000201.1 GCA_022360555.1 Pseudomonadales bacterium | reverse complement strand
TAAGCGCTCACCTGCTCCCCCCGCAGCTTGGACACATCCGCTTTCGGCGGCGCTCCGAACAGGCGGCTGTATTCGCGGCTGAAGTGGGAGGGGCTTTCGTAGCCGACGCGGTAGCTGGCGGTGGCGGCTTCCAGGCCTTCGCTGAGCATCAGGCGGCGGGCTTCGTGCAGGCGCAGTTTTTTCTGGAACTGCAGCGGTGACATGCGTGTGACCTGCTTGAAGCTGTGGAACAGGGTGGACTCGCTCATGTTGGCGGATTCGGCCAGTTCCTTGACCCGTAATGGTTCCGCATAGCGGTCCTTGAGCGTGGAAATCACTCGGGAAATACGGTTGGCCTGGGAATCCGCCGCCACGAACTTGCGCATGCGCGGGCCCATTTCGCCAATCAGTGCCCGATAGATGATTTCCCGCCGTGCCAGGGGAGCGAGCACGGGAATATCATCCGGGGAATCCAGCAAGCCGAGCAAGCGGTACAGGGCGCCCTGCATGCGGTCGTCCATTTGTGACATGCACAAACCACAGCTTACTTCCGGGCAGGGGGAATCCGGTTCGTACTGGGCGACCCGGTCTCCCAGCTCCAGCACCAGATCGGTGACCTCTTGCGGATCGATGCTGACCTTGGCCGCCAGATAAGGGCGTGACTCGCAGGCATCCACAATCTGGCCGAGCACCGGCAGGTGGACGGAGTTGGCCAGATAACTCATGGGCCCGTAGACAATTTCCCGGTCACCAAGCTGTACGGTTTTGGTGCCCTGAAGAATGAAAATCAGTGACGGGTCATAGACCGTGGAATTGCAGTTGGTGAGTTCATCGGAACGGAACAGGCAGACCCCGTCGATGGGCGTGGTGTGCATGCCCGAGTGGCCGGCCCAGCGTTCCACGATGCTGGCCAGTTGCTGTTGCGGGGTGGCGCTCAGGTTTCTGGGCAAATCCGGGGTGCTGGCAGTCATGGTGGCATCCTCCTGTTGCCGGCAGTATAGGCCCGTGACTGGCGGCGTGTGTGCCCATTCAGTCATCTTTTGCAGAAATAGGCAATCACTGCGCAGAAACCGGCAAGCTCGGGGTGGCCCGGGGTGGAATCCGGCAATCCTGGCACGCTGTTGCAAACTTCCGGTGTGGCTGTGATGCCTGGGCCGGCGGAGCCTCAATATGGTCGGTCAAAACGCCGGTTTTGGCTGCAAGGGAATCAGCGGATCGGGATGCGGCTGCGTTGTCACTTGCCTGAAATCCCGGTGTCACTTCTCTGAGACACAGACCCCTGAACCGCTGTCGGGTTCGCCCGTTCCTGCAAGCTTCGCAGAATCGGGCAAGCTTGAAACAGGAACCCGCTACCCGCTTTTGATGGTGTCCCCCTAGTCTGTTTGCTCGTTGCAGCAAGCAGGGGCGCCGATTGACTTCACAGGTAATCGCCAGCGATACCCCCTTTCCGTTTTGATGGGTTCAGCAAGAGCCGCTGCCTGTTGCCGTAAAAGGCAAAACCTTTGTTGACCTCAAGCTAGCTTGAGGAAATAGAGTCTTCAACCGATAGATAGTCTTCAACCGATACATGTAACGGCACTAACTGGCGGAAAATTTTTTGTCGCGCTGTCGAAAATTTTTCGCTGATTTCGATTAATCAGCAACGCCATTGTCTTTTGGTAGTGAAAGCGGGAGTCACAGGAATGGAAACGATCAATGGAGAAACGGCCAGTGGAGCCGGGTTGTACTGGGGGCTGCTTGTCGCCGTGATGGCAGCCGTTTTTCTGGCGGGTTGCGATGCCCGCAGTGAAGCTGATCAACAGCAGATGCCGGCACCGGAGGTGGATGTGGCCAATGTCATCGCCGAACCGGTCACCCTGTGGGAGTCCTTTACCGGCCGGGTGGTCGCGCCGGAAACCGTGGAGCTGCGTCCCCGGGTGAGCGGTTATATCGACAAGGTGGCCTTCGAGGAAGGGGAATTGGTGAAAGAGGGCGATCTGCTTTTCCAGATTGATCCGCGCCCCTACCGGGCCCGCTTGCAGGCCGCCCGGGCCGAGCTGGAGCAGGCCGGAAGTCGTCTGTCCCAGGCGCGCAGCGAAGCGGTACGCGCCAGTGCCCTGCTGGAAAGCCGCGCCATTTCCCAGGAGGAATACGATCAGCGCAGCACCGCCTTGATGAGTGCCAAGGCGCTGGTCAATGCCGCGCAGGCGGCGGTGGAAACCGCAAAACTGGACCTGCAATACACCCGTGTCACGGCACCGGTCAGTGGCCGCGCCGGTCGTGCCATGGTGACCCGGGGCAACCTGGCCAATGCGGATCAGACCCTGCTCACCACGGTGGTGTCCGTGGACCCTTTGCATGTGTATTTCGAAGCGGACGAGCAGTCCGCCATGGAAAGCCAGAAGATCTTGTCCACGGGGGAGTCCCGCACGGTGCGGATCGGGCTGGCCGGGGAAACCGGGTATCCGCACCGGGGCACGCTGGATTTCATCGACAACCGGCTGGATCACAGCACCGGCACCCTGCAGTACCGGGCGGAGCTGGCCAACCCGGATGGCATTTTTAAACCGGGCCAGTATGCCCGGGTGGAAATGCCGGTGACGGAGCTGGATCAGGCCTTGCTGGTCAACCGCAAGGCGGTGCTCACCGATCAGGATCGTCGCTTTGTCTATGTGGTGAGCCAGGACAACACCGTGGCCCGTCGCCAGGTGTCTACCGGGCGACCCGTGGACGAGCTGCTGGTGATCCATGACGGCCTGCAAAGCGGTGACCGGGTGATCATCAATGGGGTGCAGAAGGTGTTCGGCGATGGCATGCCGGTGCAACCCAAACAGATCGCCATGCGTGAGCCGTCCTCTCCAGAGAAAGAGACGCGGACCATCGTGGCTGCCCAGCCGTAACAGCAAAAGCGCCAGACGCGACTGACAGACGTCTGGCGCCATCCACCAGGGAACGATACAGCGCGGCAGTTTGCCAACTGCCGACAGGAGGCCTATTGCCATGAATTTTTCACGTTTCTTCGTCGACAGGCCGATCTTCGCGGCGGTGTTGTCGATCATCATCTTCGCCGTGGGGGCCATTTCCATCCCCAGCCTGCCGGTGAGTGAATACCCGGAAGTGGTGCCACCCTCGGTGGTGGTACGCACGGTATACCCTGGTGCCAACCCCAAGGTGATCGCCGAAACCGTGGCGACTCCGCTGGAGGAATCCATTACCGGGGTGGAGGGCATGATGTACCTCAAGTCCGTGGCCGGCTCCGATGGCGTGCTGCAAATGACTGTCACCTTCCGGCCGGACATTGATGCGGACGAGGCCACGGTCCGGGTACAGAACCGGGTCAGCCAGGCGCTGGCACGGTTGCCGGAGGATGTGCGCCGCCAGGGGGTGACCACCCAGAAGCAGTCGCCCACCTTTTTGATGGTGGTGCACCTGACTTCGCCGGATGGCCGTTACGACACCCTCTACCTGCGCAACTATGCCCGCCTGCACGTGCGCGATGTGCTGGCTCGGATTCGCGGTGTGGGCGATGCCCAGGTGTTCGGTGGCGGTGATTACGCCATGCGCGCCTGGCTGGACCCGGACAAGGTGGCGGCCCGGGGGCTGACCGCCAGCGATGTGGTGGGCGCCATGCGCGAGCAGAACATCCAGGTCTCCGCCGGCCAGTTGGGCGCCGAGCCCATGCCCGGCAGTGATTTCCTTACCCTGATCAATGCCCAGGGGCGGCTGCGCACGGTGGAGGAATTCGGTGACATCGTGCTCAAGAGCGGCGCCAATGGCGAGATCGTGCGCCTGTCCGATGTGGCCCGTCTGGAACTGGGGGCCGGGGACTATACCCTGCGCTCCCAGCTCGACAGCAAGGACGCGGTGGCCATCGGTATCTTCCAGGCGCCGGGGGCCAACGCCCTGGAAATCCGCGAACAGGTGGTTTCCGCCATGGACGAAATCGCCACCCGTTTCCCGGAAGGAGTGGAATACGAAACCGTCTATGACACCACCATCTTTGTCAGCGATTCCATCAAGGCGGTGATCAAGACATTGCTGGAAGCGGTGCTGCTGGTGGTACTGGTGGTGACCCTGTTCCTGCAAACCTGGCGCGCCTCCATCATCCCGTTGCTGGCGGTGCCGGTATCGGTGGTGGGTACCTTCGCGGCGCTGTATCTGCTTGGCTATTCCATCAACACCCTGACCCTGTTCGGCCTGGTGCTGGCCATCGGCATCGTGGTGGACGACGCCATCGTGGTGGTGGAAAACGTGGAACGGAACATCGAGGAAGGGCTCACGCCCCTGGCCGCCGCCCACCAGGCCATGAAGGAAGTGTCCGGCCCCATCGTGGCCATCGGCCTGGTGCTGTGCGCGGTGTTCGTGCCCATGGCATTTCTGGATGGGGTTACCGGCCAGTTCTACCGGCAGTTCGCGGTGACCATTGCCATCTCCACGGTGATTTCCACCATCAATTCGCTGACCCTGTCGCCGGCGCTGGCGGCCATGCTGCTCAAGCCCCATGACGCGCCCAAGGACCGCCTTACCCGCCTCATCGATACCCTGTTCGGCTGGCTGTTCCGGCCCTTCAACCGGTTCTTCAATGCCAGTTCCAGCCGTTACCAGAGCGGCGTATCGCGCTCGCTGCATCACCGTGGTGTGGTGTTCGTGATCTACGCCCTGCTGCTGGCGGGCACCGGGCTGATGTTCAAGGCCGTGCCGCCGGGCTTCATTCCCATTCAGGACAAGCTGTACCTGATGGCCGGGGTGAAACTGCCGGAAGGGGCGTCGCTGGAACGCACCGACCAGTTGTTGCAGGAGGTCACCGACATCGGCATGAGCACCGAAGGGGTGGCCCACGCCGTGGCGTTCCCGGGGCTCAATGCGTTGCAGTTCACCAATACGTCCAACACCGGGTTGGTGTTTTTCCCGCTGGAACCGTTCGAGGAACGCAGCCGCACCGCCGAACAGATCAATGCGGAGATCAACCAGAAGATCGCCGGCCTGAAGGAAGGCTTTGCTTTCTCGTTCATGCCGCCGCCAATCCTGGGCCTGGGCAATGGCTCCGGCTACCAGCTCTTTATCGAGGACCGGGGCAACCTGGGCTATGGCGCCCTGCAGGATGCGGTGAATGCCTTCCAGGGGGCGGTGGCCCAGACCCATGGCATGGGCTTCCCGATCACCAGCTACCAGGCCAATGTGCCGCAGCTCAATGCGGAAGTGGATCGCCTCAAGGCCAAGGCCCAGGGCGTGCCGCTCACCGAGCTGTTCGACACCTTGCAGACCTATCTGGGCTCGGCCTACGTGAATGACTTCAACCGCTTCGGCCGTACCTGGCAGGTGATCGCCCAGGCGGATGCACCTTTCCGCGACAGCGTGCAGGACATCGCCAACCTGAAGACCCGCAACATTCACGGCGAAATGGTACCCATCGGTTCCATGGTGTCCATCAGCCAGGACTTCGGGCCCGATCCGGTACTGCGCTACAACGGCTATCCGGCGGCGGACCTGGCCGGCGAGGCGGACCCGCGCGTGCTGTCCTCCGCCCAGGCCATGGATGCCCTCACCCGTATCGCCGACGAGGTGCTGCCGGCGGGCATGACCTTCGAGTGGACCGACCTGAGTTACCAGCAGGCCACTCAGGGCAATGCCGCGCTGCTGGTGTTCCCGTTGTCCATCCTGCTGGTGTTCCTGGTGCTGGCGGCCTTGTACGAAAGCTGGACCCTGCCGCTGGCGGTAATCCTGATCGTGCCCATGTGCATGCTCTCGGCCCTGCTGGGGGTGTGGTTCACCGCCGGTGACAACAACATCTTCGTGCAGGTGGGGCTGGTGGTGCTGATCGCGCTGGCCTGCAAGAACGCCATCCTGATCGTGGAATTCGCCCGCGAACTGGAACTGCAGGGCATGGGCGTGGTGGAAGCCGCCCTGGAAGCCTGCCGCCTGCGGCTGCGCCCGATCATCATGACCTCCATCACCTTCACCGCCGCCGTGGTGCCGCTGGTGCTGGGCAGCGGGGCGGGTTCGGAAGTGCGCCAGGCGCTGGGTGTGGCCCTGTTCTTCGGCATGCTGGGGGTCACCCTGTTCGGGCTGTTCCTGACCCCGGTGTTCTATGTGGCCCTGCGCAAACTGGCCGGCGGCAAGCGCCCGGTCAGTCAGCACGCCTCCACCATGGAAGGCGACCCCCACAGTGCCAATGCCCGTATTGAAGGAGACAGTCATGCGTAAGTTTCTTGCCAGTGGAGCCTTTGTCCTGCTGGCCGGCTGTGCCGTGGGGCCGGATTATGAGGCCCCGGCCACGCCGGAGCCCGAGGCCTTCCACGCCGACCACCAGGCCGGCGCCTTTAGTGACAGCGAACAACGGTTCTGGGCCGGGTTCGGCGATCCGCTGCTGGCGCAACTGATCGAACAGACCCTGGCCGCCAACCAGGATTTGCAGGTGGCGGTGGCCCGCTACGATCGCGCGGCGGCGTTGCTGTACGGCGCCAAGCGCGAACAGTGGCCCAGCGTCACCGCCAGTGCCAGCGGCGCCGAGCAGCACCTGGCGGAGGTGGAACGTACCCCCGCCGGTGGCCCGGAACGGGTCGAGCGGTACCAGGCCGGCGTCAATGCCAACTGGGAACTGGACCTGTTCGGGCGCCTGCGCCGGGCCACCGAATCCCGCCAGGCGGAGCTGTCCGCCACGGCGGCGGACATTGGCGCCTTGCAGGTGGCACTGGTGGGGCAGGTGGCCAGCAGCTACTTCGAACTGCGCGGCCTGCAGCAACGGCTGGCGGTGGCCGAGCAGAACGTGGCCCTGCAGGAGGATACCCTGGACATTGTGACTTCCCGGGTGGAGGCGGGGCGCGGCACCGAGTTCGACCAGGTACGTGCCCGTGCCCAGTTGGAACGCACCCGGGCTGCCCTGCCCAGCCTGGAGGCCGGCATCCGTGCCGCCATGCATCGCATCGCGGTGCTCACCGGCCGGCCGCCGGCGTCCCTGATTGCCGCCCTGGCGCCGGTGCAGTCGTTGCCGGACAGCCTGCCGGTGATCCCGGTGGACAGTCCCGGCGACATGTTGCGCCGTCGCCCCGATATCGCTGCGGCGGAACGTCGCCTGGCGGCGGCCACCGCCCGCATTGGCGTGGCCACGGCGGACCTGTTCCCGCGCTTTACGCTCAGCGGTTTGCTGGGCTCGGTGGCCACCGATAGCAGTGACCTGTTCAGCGGGCCGGCGGAGTCCCGTCGGGTGGCCCTGGGCATCGACTGGACCTTCCTGGATTACGGCAAGGTGCAGGCGCGCATTGACGCCGCCGATGCGGACAGCCGCGCCGCCCTGGCCCGCTATCAGCAGGCGGTGCTCAATGCCCTGGAAGAAACCGAAACCCGGCTGGTGCGTTACCAGCGTTCCAGCGAACGGGCCGCCCGCCTTGAGCAGGCGGCGGTGGATGCCGAGCGAGCCGCCGAGCTGGCCCGTACCCGCTATGACCGGGGATTTATCGGTTACTTCGAGGTGCTGGCGGCGGAACAGGAACTCACCGTCACCCGCGATGCTCAGGTGCGCAGCCGCACCGAGGAAGTGCAGGCCATGGTGGACGTGTACCGCGCCCTGGCCGGCGCACCGACACCCGAGGAGGAGAGTAGGGTGGATTAGCCTGAAAGGCGTAATCCACCAGCCTCTTGCATGTGGTGGCTTACTCCCTTCCCGCCGCTGCCTGCTTCAATAAAAAGCCACATCCCCAAAGTGGGGGATGTGGCTTTTTTGTGTGCCGTCTAATCTGATTGCCGGAATGACCTGACAATGGAATGGACAACAGGAGAAAGAGATGCGTTATGTATGGCTAATGGTGCTACTGACATGGTCGTTGTCGGTGTCGGCGGCGGATTTCAGTTATTCCGGACAGACCGTCACCATGAAAGGGGTGCCTTCCGGGATTGCAGGCAGTTATGACAATTACGCCCAGAAAGGGGGAGGTTTCCAGCAAGACGGGACGGTTTATGAGTTTCGGGCCGATGGCACGATGACGGTGAATTGGGCAAGTGGGCAGCGCTTTACGGCGGATTGGGGCCTGGTGCGAACCAAGGACAACCAGGCTTTCATGCGCATCAAGAAAAGTCCGGGAAAACCGGAATTCGTGGGAGCCTATATCCTGGCCACCAAGGTGCATGAGAACGGCCATATCACCAAGTGGTATTACCTGCCGGACAGCGGGGAAATCTGGGATTCCTCCGGGCGGTATCAGGTGTTGAGGAAGCGGTAATGGGCCGCCCGGGAATACCCCATATAGGGGATGTCCCGGGGAGGTGCTGGCGCTACGCTTTCCAGGTACCACACGGGGTTTCCGAAATGATTCGGGGATCGCCCTTGCAGGCAGTGAGGGAATGACAATGAAGATACGGCTGTTAATGATGGTGGCAGGATTGCTGGTAGCCTCCCTGGCCAGTGCCAACGGGGCCTTGGCCATCGACAGTAATCAGGGGAGCCAGTACGGCTTCAGCTATGATTATGGGTCCATGGGCGAAGCGCAGAATCGGGCGCTGGGTGAGTGCGGTTATGGCTGCCGGATCGTGAAGACTTTCTCCAGCGGCTGCGCCGCCTATGCTGCCGACCAAGCCCGTGGCAGCACGGCGTACGGTTGGGGCACGGCGGGCAATGGTGGCCAGGCACAGATGCTGGCCATGCAGTATTGCCGCAACCAGGGTGGCCAGCAGTGCATGGTGCGGGCCTGGGGATGCAATTCGAATTGATCTCAATCCGCCCCACAAACAAGGCCAGCATTTGCTGGCCTTTTTTGTAGTTGATTGCGGATTGGAACTTCGTCATGCCGGACACCGATCCGGCATCTCCGTCTACGGAGTCAGGTGGCCTTGATCAGTTTCGAGTTGCGAGAAGCGAGTTTCGAAAATCAAAAAACGCGTATGGGTTTTGGGTTTTCGCAACTCGACACTCGCTTCTCGCCACTCACCACTCACAATGCCTGTCCCTTTAGGCGTAGAGCGCATTCACGTCACGGTGTCTTTGCCGGCTCTGCTGGTAGCGAATAATGGCCAGGATGCCGTGCCCGACCAGTAGTCCCGCCGCCGCGAGCAGCCACAGGATATTGAGCAGGGGCAGGACCACGGTCTGGCTGTTGCGGGTCAGGTCGATCGCCAGTTCCGGTGTGCCGGTTTCGTCTGTGCGATATGCCGTGACCATACCTTCCAGTGTAAAGGCCTGGCCTTCGGGGTGGGCCAGCATCCGGGCCAGGCGTTCCTTCAGCGGAGTCTGGTGATTGTCCTGGCCTTGCCAGGCATTCGGGGGCGTCCCTTGCACGATATCGATGACCACTTCCCCTTGCTGATGGGCGGCCATGTCGCGGGCCGCCATGGCACTGCGGTCTGCTTCCAGGCTGGTCACCAGCCGCTGGACATAGCCCTTCAGTAACAGGGCGGTTCGGTCGCTGGTCAGGGCATGGACCGGTTTTTCGCTGTCCTGCCGTTGCAGAACGCCCTCTTTCAGCATGGCCCAGCTTTCAGGTGTGGGGTCCATGGTGAAAATCATCTTGTCCAGCATAAGGCGGTGGATGCGATGACAGCGGTTACGGGTTTCCCGCCCCGGGTTCTCGCCGTTGCAGACATCATCCAGGGCGCTGATCAGGGCGGGAAGGTGGTTGAGCATCACCGGCATGCCGTTTTCATACGGGTCCCAGCCGTTCATGGTGGCCACCAGGGTCAGATAGGAATCTTCACGGGTTTCGAACAGTGATTCGTCCTGCAGGCGCTGGATGTTTGCCGGTGTTTCCTGCTGGCCGGATTGCAGCAGACGGCCACCCCAGTGGATACGCTGACAGTCGATAAAAGGCGACTGGCCGGTAGTGATGATGTTGGATGACGAGGCCGAACTGGCGTTAATGTCGCAGTGGCCTTGCCCTTCGATAGTGACAAGCGTACCCGGCGATGGGGGAGCATCCTGCAACGCTTGCGGTGTCTGAAAATGCTGTGGCGAATCGGTCAGCCAGCCAGTGGTGAGCAACACATCCCGGCTGAGCTGGGTAACGCTGGCCAGAGGGAACAGGATGGCAATGGCGCCGACGATGGCCAGGGTCAGGTGGCGTCCCCAGTAGACCGGAGGGAAGCGGCGGATTTCCTCGTCCAGCGACATTCGGGTGCCATAGCGGACCACGCTGTAATCGTCGACACGGACAGCCATGTCCTGGTTTTGGCCGTCTTCATACTGGATGAAAGGGCGCCAGTGTTCCGGTAGCTGGAAACCGATGCTTTCGCTGAGCGTGACGGAAACCTGAACGTTGTTGTGTTCGTCAACGGCAACCGGGACCAGGCGGATCTGCCCGGCTACCTCGTTCACTTTTTCGGGAGCGCTGGCCTGGCGGCGCCGGAAAAAGTTGTAGAGTGCCAGGGAGGCCGAAGCCAGGGCGACCAGCAGCCACAGGGACAGGAACAGCGGTGTCTCACGGCCCATGGCAATCCACAGGGAGAAAAAAGCCAGCGTCCACAGGCAGGCGGGCAACAGGGCGATGCCACGCCCGCGTCGCGCTTCGATTTCCGCGTCGGTTTCATCCCGTTGTGCGCGGATGGTTAATGAATCATTGGGAGCATCATCGCGGCTTTCGTCATCCTGGAATACCTGTGACAGTGCCCCGGAGGCACCGCTTTCCCACTGCGCCTGCTTTTGCTCGCGTCGCTGGTCGCGTTCCTCGCCGCCGGCAAGATGAAATTCATCGTTGAGGGCAATGACAATCGCCTGCTTGTCGGCCAGCACTACCAGTGCCTCGTTGTGTTCGCGGAGAAAATATTGCGCATCGTAGGGCAACAACACCTCCACCCCTCCAATGGTGTCGTGCCAGACAGTATTGCCGTTGGTTTCCAGGCCATGGCGTCGGTAGGGCCCAGTGAGGGAGTAAACCTCATTGCTGCTAAGCTTACCGGTGGTTTTGCTGTCTGCCTCGGCCATCACGGTGTCGAGGAGGCGTTGTTCCACCGAGTCCAGCTTGCGCAAAGGGGTGGCTTCTCGGCGAAAGGCTGTCAGGTCTTTGCGTGAAAGCGTCTTGCGACCCTGATAGACAATGACGCTATAGAGCGTGTAGCCAAGAACGAAAAGAATCAGCAGGATTTTCAGTACGGCCAGTGCTTCCATGGATGGTGAACCCTCCCTGTCCAAAAAGACGAGAGGATACGGATTGGTCTGGACGCTGGCACCTGGCGGGGCGGTGAAAGCTCCCGGGCTGTGACTGAAGTCACAGCCCGGGTATGGGGTTAGTTGAGGGTCGTAAACGTCATGCCGGCTTTTTGCTGTAGCCGCTCAAGCAGGGCATCACCCAGCAGGGAAGCGGTGGTCCAGAAACCGCCGGGGGCATCGGCGGGCACATCCTGGGCCTGGCACGCCGCCGCCTGACCCAGCAGCTTGGCGGTGGAGCCGTAACCCGGGTCGGCATCACCGGTCACTTTCACGCGGATCATCTCTTGATTGTCGGTGTAACCCACGAAACGAATATCGTAGAAACCGGCCTTCTGGGCTTCCGGGCTGGGGCCTTCACCTGGTTGCGGTACCACGAACTTGTTCAGCACCCAGCGGGTGGGAGAGAGGGCTGCGGCGGCGAAGAACAGGCCGGTGCCGGTACCCAGGCCCAGGGCTTTCATGCGCCCGCCGAAGCCGTCGCCGGTGAGCATGCCTTCGTTATAGGTGAAGTTGTCGCCGTAGCCCTTGCCGGTGAGCGCATTGGAGCGGTGCACGATGCGGCTGTTGATGGCGTCCATGACAAAGGGCGCTGCCCAGGCGGAAAAGTCCTCTTCGTGCTCCGGCATGCTGATGCTCGCCTGGGTGGCGGTGAAGCCATGGTCCGGCGGGCAGAGCAGGTAGGGGTTGGCCAGTTTGCGGCGCAGGGCCGGGTCCTTTCCCGCTTCCTTGGCGATGTTCATCATGCTGGCGACCGTGCCGCCGGAGACGCCGCCCTTGGCCACCTTGACGCGCATCTTCACCTGCGTGGCCGGTGCCCGGTAGCGGGCCCGGGCCTGCTGCTGGAGAAAGTACACGCCCATGTCGGAGGGAATGGAATCAAACCCGCAGCAATGCACGATGCGGGCACCGTTTTGCTTGGCGGTGGCTTCGTATTTTTCCAGCATGGCGGCGATCCACTGCACTTCCCCGGTCAGGTCGCAGTAATCGGTGCCGCTGCTGGTGCAGGCGCGAATCATGGGCTCGCCGTAGAGGGCGTAGGGGCCCACGGTGGATACCACCACCCGGGTCTGGGCGCACAGGGTGTCCAGGCTGGCGGCATCATTGGCGTCGGCGGTGAGCAGCGGCAGGGCGGCAGCGGCTTGGCCGAGCTGGTTTCTGACCTGCTCCAGCTTGTCTTTGGAGCGGCCGGCGGCGGCCCACTTCAGCTCGCCGTCCACGCCGTAGGTGTCGGTGAGGTACTGGCAGAGAATCTGGCCAACAAAACTGGTGGCGCCGAACACCACCACATCAAACTGTGCATCGTTCATGACAGGCTCCCAGGTAGGCAGGAACCGTCATGCTACGGGATCGTGCGGCTTTCAGGAATGACCTGTAGGGTGGCGCTGGCACGCATACACGCAACACGCATACACGCATACACGCTTGCACGCTCCCACGGCTCGTCTGTTATTCAGGTCGCTGCCGTTTGCGGGTTTAGCGTGCAAGCGTGTTGCGTGCCAGCGTGCCAGCGTGCCAGCGCATTTACACCCGTCTACGAAGAACGAAAAGAAAAAGGCCCGGCGCACAGGGGGGGGAATGTCGCCGGGCTGTCCACTCAGTCTTGCTTGAGGACGAAATCCACTTTCTCGCGCACGGCACAGTCCGGGCAGGGCCAGTCGTCGGGGATCTGCAGCCAGCGGGTGCCGGGCGGGAAGCCTTCCTTGTCGTCACCGTGCTTTTCGTCGTAGACATAGCCGCAGTTGGGGCACTGGAACTGATGGGGCCGGTCGATTTCCTGCTCGGCCTGGCGGGCGGCGGCCACGGCCGCGTCGGTGACATCCGGATCGGAGTCGGCGCTTTTGTAGGTGACAACCGGCTTGTGCCATTTGCGCAGCAGTTTTTCCCGCTTGCCCGGCTGCAGGTTGGCCAGGGTCAGGTCGCCCTGGTAGTGCGCATACACCAGCGGGTCCATCTTGTGGTACCAGACAAAGGGAATGTAGGCCGGGATCAGCATGGAAGCATAGCCGGAGGGTAGCTGCGGGCTGTCATCGAAATGGCGCAGGGCCTGAAAACGCCGTGTCGGGTTGGCGTGGTGGTCGGAATGGCGTTGCAACTGATAGAGGAACAGGTTGGTGACAATGTGATTGCTGTTCCAGGAGTGCCGGGGTTCACAGCGTTCATAGCGACCATCGGGTTTTTTCTGGCGCAGCAGACCGTAATGCTCCATGTAATTGATCACCTCCAGCAGGGAGGCGCCATAGAAGGCCTGTAGTAGCAGGAAGGGCAGCACGATCCAGCCCAGCCAGGCGGTAAGCACACCGAACAGCACCACGGTCATCAGCCAGGCTTGCAGGTTTTCATTCTTCAGTGACCACAGTGGCGCCTCGCAGCGTTCCAGACGCTGGGCTTCGATATGCCAGGCGGATTTGACGCTGCCGATCATGGTGCGTGGCAGGAAACGCCAGAAGGATTCGCCCATACGGGCGCTGGCCGGATCTTCCGGGGTGGCCACGTTCTTGTGGTGGCCCTTGTTGTGCTCCACAAAGAAGTGGCCGTAGGCCACCGGGGCCAGGGTGATCTTGGCCAGCCAGCGTTCTGTTTTGCCCTTCTTGTGGCCCAGCTCGTGGGCGGTGTTGATGGCGATGCCGTTGACAGCACCGACACTGAAGACCAGGCCAACCAGCCCCCATAGCGGCACATTGCCCTGGGCCACCAGCCAGGCTCCGAGCACGGTGGCCAGATATTGCGTGGGGATATAGGCATAGACGATCAGGCGATAATAACGGTCGTCTTCCAGTTGCGGCACAGCGGATTCCGGCGGGTTGTTGGTGTCGGTACCGATTACCCAGTCGGCGAAGGGAATCAGGACATAAATCAGGAAGGGGCCACCCCACAGCAGCCCGGGCCAGGACCAGACGAACTGGTAAATGAGTAGAAAGGAAACAGCGAGCACCGGAATGGCCGGGCTGAGTAACCAGAGGTAACGTTTGCCATCGTGCCAGTCCATGAAAGCGGTGGTTTGTTCTATTGATTTCATATCCCACCTCGCGTGAGCGTCCTGTGTTTTTAACGCTATACCTGTTGCCAAAGGTGTCCAAGCGGTGCTTTGTATTAACTTGGCAACCGGTTGGGAGGCGGGTAACAAAAAACGGTTTGTGTCCTGGCCGGGTATGCGGTGGTATAGAAAGACAACAACAATGATGGTCCCGGAGTCAGGACAGGGAGAACGCCATGACCCAGAACAGCAATGGTCGCCACTTTGATGTACTGATTATTGGCGCCGGCCTGTCCGGCATCGGTGCCGCCTGCCATTTGCAGCAGGAATGCCCGGGGCGCACTTTCGCCATTCTCGAGCGCCGCCAGTCCCTGGGGGGCACCTGGGACCTGTTCCGCTACCCGGGGATACGTTCCGACTCCGACATGTTCAGCTTCGGTTATGCTTTTCGCCCCTGGAACGAGCTGAAAACCCTGGCCGATGGCCCTTCTATCCGCCGGTATATTCGCGAGACCGCCGACAAGTACGGGGTCACGGAGCATATTCGTTACGGGTTGAAAATCACCAATGCGGACTGGTCCAGCGAGAACCGGTGCTGGACGGTCACCGCGTTGCATGAGGAAAGCGGCGAAACACAAACCTTTAGCGCCAGTTTTTTGATGGGATGCACCGGTTACTACAACTATGACCAGGGTTACCTGCCGGATTTCCCCGGCATCGACCGGTTTCAGGGGCAGTGTATTCATCCGCAGAAATGGCCCGAAGATCTGGATTACCGGGGCAAGAAGGTGGTGGTGATTGGCAGTGGTGCCACGGCGGTTACGCTGATTCCCGCCATGGCCGACGATACCGCCCATATCACCATGCTGCAGCGCTCACCCTCCTACGTCTTTTCCCTGCCCGCCTACGACAAGGTGTCCGCCTGGCTGGACAAGGTGCTGCCATCTGACTGGGTGTTCCGCATGGCCCGCTGGCGCAATATCAAGTTGCAGCGGCTAATTTATGAAGCGTCCAAAAAACACCCGAAACTGATGCGCAAGTTTCTGCTTTTCAACGTGCAGCGACATGTGGGTAAAGACTTCAACATGAAGCACTTCAGCCCCCGTTACATGCCCTGGGATGAGCGGCTGTGTGCGGTACCCGATGCGGACCTGTTCCGGGATTTGCGTGACGGCAAGGCGTCCATCGTCACGGACCATATCGATACCTTCACCGAAACCGGCATTCGCCTGAAGTCCGGTCACGAACTGGAAGCGGACATTATCGTTACCGCCACCGGCCTGAACCTTCAGGTGCTCGGCGGCATGACATTGTCACTGGATGGCGAGCCGGTGGATGTGAGCGAGCGCATGACCTACAAGGGGGTGCTCATGGAAGGCATTCCCAACATGGCCTGGATTTTCGGCTATACCAATGCGTCCTGGACACTCAAGGCGGATATCGCGGCCACCTATTTCTGTCGCCTGCTCAATTACATGGCTGACGAAGGCCTGTCCGTGGTAGTACCGGAAGGCGACAGTGAGCTGACCATTCAGGATGCGTCCATCATGGATGCACTGGCTTCGGGCTACGTGCAACGCTCCAGCCACAAATTGCCCCGGCAGGGCCGGCATCACCCGTGGCGGGTGATGAATCATTACGCCCGGGATTCACACATGTTGCTGGAAGAGCCGGTGGAGGATGGGCTGCTGGCGTTTTCCTGAATGATGAGAGTGCGAGTTTCGAGTCTCGAAAACCAGAGAATCATTCACGGTTTTGCCTTTCGAAACTCGTAACTCAAAACTCGTTACTGCTCTTCACCCACAACACTTCTTGAACTTCTTGCCACTACCGCACGGGCAGGGATCATTGCGTCCCGCTTTCAGGGCGGTTACCGAGGGCGTGCCGTCCAGGTAGTACCAGTGGTCGTTTTCCTTCACAAAGCGGGAGCGTTCTTCCATCACGGTCAGGCCCTGGCGGCTTTTGCTGGTGGCGCGGAAATGCACCCAGCCGGTGTCGCCATCCTTGCCGCTGGTAATGATTTCCAGGGCCAGCCATTGCTCATCATCATCCAGCGTCAGCGATGCCGGACGCTGGCTGAGGTGCCAGCTACGGCTGATGTAATCGGTGTTGCCCAGGGCGAAAGCGGAAAAGCGCGAGCGCATCAACGCCTCCGGCGAGGGGGCTGGCCTGCCCTGGTGCAGGGGTTGGCAGCAGTGGGCATAGTCCAGGCCGGACTGGCAGGGGCAGGCGGTCATCATGTCTCTCCGGAAAAACGGTCGAACAGCGCCAGCAGGTCCTGTTCGCATTGCAGGTGATCGGCTCGGGCCGCCCGTGTGACCAGGGCGTTCATGGCGCCGTTGAGCAGCACGGCCAGCCCCTGGGGGCTGCCGGCGAACTGCAGGCTGCCGTCGGCCATGGCTTCTTCCACCCCTTCCTTGAGCAGCGTGAAACTGTAGCGGTTGTCCAGTGCCTGCCAGCGTTGCCAGCCGAGCACGGTGGGGGCCTCGATCACCAGAATGCGGTGCACATCCTCCCGGGCCAGATAACGCATCCAGGCCAGGCTGCCGGCCTTCAGGGTGGCCAGACTGCCGCGCTGCTCCGCCACCGCTTTGCCGATGGCGGCCATGGCCTCCTGACAGAGGGCTTCACAGACCGCCTCGAACAGCGCCGCCTTGCCGGAAAAGTGGTAGTACATGGCGCCCCGGGTGACCCCGGCCCCGGCCAGGATGGTCCCGGTACTGGTGTCGGCATAGCCATGCTGGCCGAACAGGCGGCGGGCCACATTAATCAGGCAGCCGCGGGTCTGGGCACGGCGTTCGGCGTTGCTGGGCACAGTATCACTCCGTGGGGAATTGACAAACAGACTACCAGTTTGTTTTTATTATCACAAAACAGACTGTTGGTTTGTTTCTATGAATGGACCCATACCGAATCAGGGAGTGCCCCGTGAAAATCATCGACCGATACCCCATCGTGGTCACCAGCCACAAACAGGCCTGCCGGGACTTCTGGCAGCAGCATTTTGACCTGGACGTGCTGTTCGACAGCGATTGGTTTGTGCTGCTGGGTCAGGCGGACCAGGGCAGTGTGATTGCCTTTATGACCCCGGATCACCCTTCCGCTCCGCCGGGGCCGGAATGCTTCAATGGCCAGGGCGCCTGCATCGAACTGGAGGTGGCCGATGCCGATGCGGCCTTGCAGTCACTGACAGATAAGGGGGTGGAACCTCACTATCCGCTGACCCGGGAAGCCTTCGGGCAGAAACGGTTCGGCCTGCGCGACCCGGCCGGCGTCTGGATCGATGTGGTGGAGCAGGTGGAACCGGAAGCCGGCTACTGGGACCAGTACATGCAGACGGCGTAAGGGCGGCCGGAGCCGTTGGCGCTTTGCTCGCAAAGCGCCAACGGCGAAATACGCCTCACATGCCGACGGGGACTGTGTCAGGCAGGCGGCAAACTCAGCAGGTGTCGTTCAATGGTGAAGACATGGTCGTCCTCCGCGCCCAGCGAACGCAGGGCTTCGGCCAGGTGCAGCAGATAGTCGCGGTTGCTGCCGCTGGGGCCTTCGCTGCGGGCAATATGCGCGGCAATGGCCTGTTCTTCCGCCTGGCCCAGAAAGGCGGCATTGTCCTCGGTGGCGATGTACACCAGCCCCTCCGCCTGCTCGCCATCGCCAAAGGTCATGGTGGTGGTGAAGCGCAGGTAGCCGTTCTTCTCCCGGTGATCCAGATGATCGAAGACATCCGGGGTGATGCGATAGGCCATGCCGGTGCAGCTTGATTGCGCAGCGGCCACCAGCGTCACCACCCGGCCTGGCCGGTCCGGCGTGCCACGATGGTCGTGGGACCCTTGCCAGAACCGCCGGGCCCAGCCATGGATCGATGCCGGACGACGTTCAATGAAGGGGAAATCCGCCTTGTAGATCAGCGACCCATACCCGAACAGCCAGACCGGCTGATTCGGGTCGAGGATGTGGCGGCGGCGGTTCTCTTCAGACGTGTCCAGCATTGATCTCGGTTCGGAATCCGGGTGTCTCGGGCGGTATACTGCCGGCTCAGTCTCACTGCCAGCCGGGGTAACCATGAAAGATGTGCGCGAAGAGTATCATGCCGAAGGCCTTGTCGAATCCAGCCTCCACGACGATCCCGTTGAGCAGGCCCGCCGCTGGGTGGATGAGGCCATCGACGCCGGCCTGCCCCTGCCCAATGCCATGACCCTGGCCACGGTCAGCGCTGACGGACAGCCCTCCAGCCGGGTGGTGCTGCTCAAGGGGATCGACGCTGGCGGCTTCACCTTCTTCACGCACTATGACAGCCGCAAGGGCGAAGAAATCGCCGCCAACCCCAGGGTGTCCTTCACCATGTTCTGGCAACCGTTCGACCGGCAGATGATCGTCATTGGCGAAGCGCACAAGGTGGATGACGAGGAGTCCGAAAGCTACTTCGTCTCCCGCCCCTACGCCAGCCAGATCAGCGCCGCCATTTCCCCGCAAAGCCAGCCGGCCAGCCGGGAGTGGCTGGAAGAGGAAGTGAAACGGCTGGAGCAGGCATTTCCATCGGCGCCGGTGCCGCGCCCGCAAAGCTGGGGGGGGTACAGGATCATCCCTGCAGAAATCCAGTTCTGGCATGGCCGCCCCAGCCGCCTGCATGACCGGTTTCGTTATACCCGGCAGGCGGATGGGCGTTGGGTGCGGGAGCGACTGGCGCCGTAAATTACGCTAGCAAGGCTTTTCAGGGCCTGTTGCCGTGCCCTCGGCGTGTCCATGAGCGGGGTTGTGCACGTTGTATGCTTGGACTTGCCGTGGAAATAAATGCTCCTGTCTTATAAGCTTATAATCAGGGTTCGGAAAAGGCAGTACCGTTGAACATTCTGATTGTGGACGACCATCAGCTGTTTGCTGATGCCTTGAGTATTACCCTCAAGAATACCTACAGTGAAGCGACGATAACCACCTGCGAGCAACCCCGCTGGTTGCTCGACAACCGCCAGTTGCTGCCGGGGTTTGACCTGGTCATTCTCGACCAGGCTATGCCGCACCTGGATGGACTTACCCTGTGGAGCCTGATTGGCCGCCTGATGGGCGAAGCCAAAGTGCTGGTGTGCTCCGGCTCTGCCACAGAAAACACCGTGCACCGCGCGGTGCAGTTGAAGGTCAATGGTTTCGTGGACAAAAGTGAATCGGTAGAACAGATCCTGTTTGCCATTCGTGAGGTCATGGCCGGGCGCAGTTATTTTTCTGAAGCTTTCCGGTTGATGGCGGGCTCTGCCCCGGAAGAAGCACTCACCCTTACTCGCCAACAACTCGCCATTCTGGCCATGCTTCAGGAAGGCCATGGCAACAAGGAAATTGCCCGCCAGTTGTTTGTCAGCGTGAACACCATCAAGACCCACCTGCGCCTGCTTTACGAAAAACTGGATGTGCCCAACCGTACCGCTTGTATCGAAAAGGCCCGTCAGATGGGCCTGCTTTAGGCGCTGCTGGGGGCCAGCATCTCCTCCAGTTTAGCGGTCAGGGTATCGGCCGCCACGGGCTTGAAAAGCACATCAATGTCATCGGGCAGAGTCTGGATGAAATCCGGGTTGGTGTTGCCGGTAATGATAAGTGTGGGGACAGGTTGCCGAAATAAAGCGGTGACGGCTTCGATCACCGAGCCAGCATTGGTGCGTGGCCCAATCTGATCATCGGTAATCACCACTGACGGCGGTGCCCCGCGCTCTTTTAATGCCTGAATGGCTGGTTCCAGTGCGTGGTGGGCCGATACCGTTGCGCCCAAACTGCCCAGCAGGCCGCTGAGGGCTTCTGTGACCCTTTTATCATCATCGATCAACAGCACCGTCAGTGTTTCAAACAGCGGTAGCGCCTTGACCACGTTGTCAGCGTGCTGGGGCTGGCTGGTGGCCGCCGCTGGAAGCGCCAAGGTGAAGGTGGTGCCTTCCCCCTTGCGAGACTGCATTTGCACCGGGATCTCGCACAACGCTGCCAGCCGGCTGACAATGGCCAGGCCCAACCCCAGCCCGTTCTGGATCGAACGCTGGTCATTGTCTATCTGCATGAATTCATCAAACACTTCAGTCTGGTAAATGTCGTCAATGCCGATGCCGGTGTCTTCGATGCCTAGCAGCAATTGTTTGTCTTGCTGGCGGGCGACGATACGAATATGGCCCTGTTCGGTGTACTTGAGGGCATTGCTGACCAGGTTGCGAACAATACGGGCGAACATAACGCCATCGGTGAAAATGTGCTGGCCGGCCAGGTTCTCAGTGATCAGTGTTAATTGCTTGGCGCTCGCCTGGGCGCGTACTTCATCAAGGATCGGCTGCAAGGTATCGAGCAGATTGATAATGCGCTTGCGTGGCTTCAGCCGCTGCGACTGCAAGCGCGACAGCATGAGCAGGTGCCCCAGCAGTTCATTGCAGGAGCCAATGGCGGTATCCAGTTTGGCGACGATATCGGGCTGTGGGGCGGCATTGTTTTTCAACATGGCGGCATACAGGGTGGCCGCCTGCAGGGGTTGCCTCAGGTCGTGGCTGGCCGCAGCCAGAAAGCGGGTTTTGCTTTCACTGGCCTTGTTGGCACGTTCACTGGCCTGTTCGGCTTCAATACGCAGGGCAATGGTGCTGATTTGTGAGCGGTGGATATAAAGGCTGAACAGCACCATGAACGTCAGATTGATCAGCGGGATCATTTTGATGATCCCGGGTGCCTCCGGTACGTAAACCAGAATAAAAGCCAGCCAGGCCAGGTAGACGGGCGTAATGAAGCCGATGAAAATATCCGGGTACACCCCCATGGACACGGACGGAATTGAGGTGGCCACCGACAGGATAATCAGGCAGGTCAGCAAGGTTACCGGCGTGGCATCTGGCAGGAAAAGATAAGGGAAGCTTGACCAAAGAGCCGCCCATATAACGGCCAGGTAGAGGTTGAGTCGGTGCCATTTCCGGGTTTTGGGTGCTTCTTGTTCCCGATGGGCGTTGTAAAACCGGATCAGGAAAAGCGATTGCGCTGCGACACAAAGCAGTACGGAATACCAGCCGATAAAGGGCGGCTCGGTACGCAGCTCCAGAAAAAATAATGGCAGTGCCGCCGCAATAAAAAACGACAGCACCATGCGCGACCCCACCTCGTCCATGAACAGGTTGTGGCGCTCCTGAAGGATACGTTCGCGGTTTTCGGTCACCGCACGACGAAGGGTTTCTGGCATGGTGGGCTGGTTTGTAAAAGGATAGCGCCCAGTCTAGCCCGATTATGACGGCGTGTAAGCGCCCCCCCAAGAAATTCACCCATCAGGGTGAAGAAGCGGCGTTCTCCCCGGTGCTCTAATGAGCGTCTCTCTGGGATGAGTCACTAATCGGGGTAAACGTAATGATCAACAAGCAACTCACTCAACTGGCTGCCGCCATCGGCGTGGCCACCATGATGACCGCCTGTGGTGGCGGTTCTTCCAGCTCTGGCGGCGGTGGCACCACCGTGGCAGAAGGGGGCAATAGCTTTGTGGTATTTCCTGCGGCTGAAAGCGCCGGTGTAATTGCCGTGCGCAGTGCCACGGCCCGGGCGGCAGCGTTGACGGAATACCTTTACAAAACGGACGGTACCCCCGCCGGCACCAGCAAGATCGTTGATGACAATAACAACGGTTTTGAAGTGGGTCGTTATCGCAATGGTTACATGGCGGAATTGGACGGCACCCTCTACTACGCGGGCAAGGACAGCAGCGGTGATGTAGAGCTGTGGGCCACCGACGGCACCGGTGGGGGCACCGAGCGTGTGGCGGACATCTACGCCAATGGCAGTGCCCAGCCTTACAATATGGTGCCGGCAGCTGGGAAGTTGTTTATGAATGCGGTGGTGGAGGACGCCAGTGGTGTGGGCCGCGATCTGGTGGTTTTCGATCCTGCTTCCGATACTCACCAAGTACTGACAACGATGGTTGGTAATGACGGCCCTGAGTCTCTGACCGCGGTGGATGGCGGCCTGTTCTTCTTTGATGAATCGGCCAGCAATAACGATGTCTACTTCACCGATGGGACGGTGGCTGGGACCGTGAAAGTCGCTACCGAGGCTGGCGCCGCCCCCGCTGGCAGCCCGCTGTCCACATACCCGCATGATATTTATGACAGTGCTTGGTTGGGTTACAACGGCAAGTTGCTGTTTACCGGGTATAAAGACGCAACAGATTATAAAACCCGCCTCTACGAGCTGGATCAAGATGGCAACATCAAGGAAATTGTCTTTGATGATGGCGGCAGCACGGTACAGCTTGAGATCACTGAGAATGTGGTAATCAGCAACGATAAGGTCTATTTCGTTGCGGATAAAGGAACCAGCAGCACAGACCTGAATATCTTCGAGTATGACGGCAGCACGGTGACCAACCTGAGCGCCAGCCAAGCCAACAAGCCTTATGAAGATCGGCTGGTAGGCACCTCACTGGGTGTGTTTATGTACGTGGAGCAAGCTGGGGTAACCCCGTATCTGCTGCGCGTGGATAATACCAGTGGCCCTGCAGGCATTGCTGCGTCGATACGCAGCACGGGAGATTATTCCTTCTCTGATGTGGAGCGCATGGTGGAGGTTAACGGTACCGTTTTCTTCGCCGCGGATACCGAGGGCACCGGTGGCAGTGATTTCGGTACCGAACTGTGGAAGACCGATGGCACCTCGCAGGGAACGGAACTGGTCAAGGATATCGACGATACCGCGGCGGGCGCAGGCTCGGAGCCTTTCCCGCTGACGTTCATGTACCAGGTGCCGCCCACCGTGAATGGCGATTTGGGCAGCAAGTACCTGTTCGTTGCGGATGATGGCAGTGACGGTTTTGAGCCTTGGGTGTCCGATGGCTCGGAAGCGGGAACGACTCTCCTGAAGGATATCAGCGCCGGCGCTGGTAGCAGCATCATCGACTGATTCTGGTTGTGAGCAAGACCAAAGCGGGCTTTTAGCCCGCTTTTTTATGGGAGGGCCTTGCTCCCACGTGATTATAGCTAGTGATGCTTTTCGCTATCGCCACAAATGTTTGAACCAGAGGTGCCATGTTGCCAGATTGTGGCCAGGAAGGATCCGGACAGATTGTGCCAGATACTGAACAGGGCCCCGGGCAGGGCGGCCATGGCGCTGAAGTGTTTCACTGCCAGG
>JAKSCQ010000112.1 GCA_022360555.1 Pseudomonadales bacterium | reverse complement strand
CTGGAGCTGGGCATCAAGGTGCGCACCTCCAGCTACACCCGCCACCACGTGAATATCACCATGTGCAAGGCCAAGGCCAACGGCAACTACATCAACTCCATGCTGGCGTTGAACGAGGCCCTGTCCGGTGGTGCCGACGAGGCGCTGCTGCTGGACAATGAAGGCTATGTGGCGGAAGGCTCCGGCGAGAACATCTTTGTCATCAAAGGCCAGGTGCTCTACACCCCTGAGCTGACCTCCTGCCTGGATGGCATTACCCGCAAGACCATCATCCAGCTGGCCGAAGAGCGCGGTTACAGTGTGCGTGAAAAACGTATCACCCGTGACGAAATCTACGTGGCGGATGAAGCCTTCTTTACCGGCACCGCTGCCGAAGTCACGCCAATCCGTGAACTGGATGGCCGCATCATTGGTGAGGGCAAGCGTGGCCCGATCACCGAGCAGTTGCAGGCGGTGTACTTCGATCTGGTGCGCGGCAAACTGGATGACACCTACGGAGACTGGCTCACCTACGTGAGCTGATCCTCTGGCGATGTCGCAGCCTCCTTCCGCCATCCTTGTCGTCGGCCCGTCCTGGGTCGGCGACATGGTGATGGCCCAGACCCTGTTCTCCGAACTGCGTCGCCAATACCCGGACTGTGCCATTGATGTGCTGGCGCCGGCCTGGTGCCGGCCATTGTTGTCGCGCATGCCGGAAGTGCGCGAGGCGCTGGCCCTGCCGTTTGATCATGGCGATCTGAAACTGGGCGAGCGGCGTGCGTTGGGTAAGTCCCTGCGCGGGCAATACCAGCAGAGCTATGTGCTGCCCAATTCGCTGAAATCGGCCCTGGTGCCCTGGGCGGCAAAGATCCCGGCCCGCATCGGCTGGCGTGGCGAAATGCGTTACGGCCTGCTCAATGATATGCGCAAGCTCGACAAGGAACGCTACCCGCTGATGGTGCAGCGTTTTGTGGCGCTGGCCCTGCCGGAGGGCTCCCCCGTGCCCCGGCTGGACAGCATTACCGCGCCACACCTGGAAGTCAGTGATGACTCCCTGCAGGAGGCCATGGCGGCTCACGGACTGGATCTGAACAAGCCGGTGCTGGGGCTCTGCCCGGGTGCCGAATTCGGCCCGGCCAAACGCTGGCCGGAGCATCACTATGCGGCGGTGGCCCAACACTGGATCGACACCGGCGGCCAGGTCTGGATTTTTGGCTCCGGCAAGGACAAGGCGGTGGCCGATGATATCGTTGCGGCGCTGGATGACCGGGCCCAATCACAGGCCCGGGTGCTGGCGGGCAATACCTCCCTGGAGCAGGCGGTGGATCTGCTGTCCGCTACCCATGCCGTGGTCAGCAACGACTCCGGGCTGATGCATATCGCCGCCGCGCTCAAACGGCCGCTGGTGGCCGTGTATGGCTCCACCTCTCCCGGCTTTACCCCGCCGCTGGGTGACCGGGTGGCCGTGGTACGATTGGGCCTGGAATGCAGCCCCTGTTTCGAGCGTGAATGCCCGCTGGGGCATTTGAACTGTCTGCGCCAGCTGCCGCCTTCTCAGGTGATCGACGCCTTGCAGCAGTTGGAAACGGCGGATGCCTGAACCGAACCCACAGGCCCTGACATGCGCGTGTTGCTGATCAAAACCTCGTCCATGGGGGATGTGATCCATACCCTGCCGGCGCTCACCGATGCACTGGCGGCGATCCCCGATTTGCAAGTGGACTGGGTGGTGGAAGAAGGCTTTGCCGATCTGGCCCGCCGTCATCCCGCCGTGCAGCAGGTGTTTCCCTGTGCGTTGCGCCGCTGGCGCAAGCACCCCATCCGGGCCCGCCGTTCCGGTGAGTGGTCCGGTTTCAAGGCGGCCGTTCAGGCGACCACGTACGATGCCGTTATCGATGCCCAGGGCCTGATCAAGAGCGCTTTCGTCACCCGTCTGGGCAAAGGGCCAAAGTTCGGACTGGACAAGGCCTCTGCCCGGGAAGGCTTGTCCGCCCGTTTTCTGGATCATCCCCTCGCCGTTCCCCGTGGCCAGCATGCCATTGACCGGGTGCGCCAGTTGTTTGCCCTGGCCCTGAAATACCCCCTGCCGGAGTCAGCGCCGGATTATGGGTTGCCCCGCAGTCATGTCCCCTCCCCCTTGAGTCAGCCGGCTCGGCTGGTGTTCTGCCATGGCACCACCTGGCCCACCAAGCATTACCCGGAAGCGTTCTGGCGGTCGCTGGTGGAGCAGGCCTGTGGCGAAGGCCATACGGTCTATCTGCCCTGGGGTAATGAGCCGGAACGGGAGCGGGCCCGACGCCTGGCTAAAGGTCTGGAGGGCGCACAGGTCCTGCCGCAGATGGGACTGGATGAGCTCACTGATAAGCTGCTCGAATGGGATGCCTTTATCGCCGTCGACACTGGCCTGGCCCACCTGGCCGCTGCTGCCGGCCTGCCCGGTGTGGCGCTGTACGGCCCCACGGATCCGCGACTGACCGGCGTCCTTGGCGCCCGGGCGCATTCCCTGGCGGCGGACTTTCCCTGTGCGCCCTGTGTGCAGGAGAAATGCACCTACCGGGGCGAGCTGGGCAAGGGCGTGGAGCCGCCCTGTTTCAGTACGCTCAAGCCCAAACAGGTATGGAGCGAGCTGCGGAGGCTGACCGCATGAAGCTGGCCATGGTGCTTTACCACTACTTTCCCTACGGCGGTCTGCAACGGGACTTCGCCCGCATTGCTCGCGAAGCCGTGGGCCGTGGTCACCAGGTGGTCGCACTGGTCAGCGACTGGCAGGGCGATCCCGTCGACGGGGTGGAGGTGCAGACGCTGCCGGTAAGCGGCGGCAGTAACCACGGACGCATGGCGGCTTTTGCCAGGGCGGTGGCAGAAGCCTGTCAGGCGGGAAAGTTTGATCGTGTACTGGGTTTTAATCGCCTGCCCGGGCTGGATGTGTATTTCGCGGCGGACAGCTGTTTTGCCGAGCATGTGCAAAGCAAGCCTCGCCCCGTGCGCTGGCTGCCCCGTTACGCCACCTACCTGAAACTGGAGCGGGCGGTGACCGGGGAAGATGGCCCCCTGATGCTGTTTCTCAATGAGGATCAGCGTGACCAGTACCTTCGCCATTATCCCCTTGCCGATAACCGCTACCAGGTGCTGCCACCGGGTATCGAACCGGATCGCCGTCGCCCGGATAACCATGCGGCTCTGCGGCAGCAGACGCGGGATGCGCTGGGAGTCAGCGAATCGGAAAGGCTGCTGCTGTTCCTGGGCTCCGGCTTCAAGGTCAAGGGGCTGGATCGGGCTTTGAAAGCCTTTGCCTCCTTGCCTGATAATAGCCGTCTGATGATCGTCGGCAATGACGATGCCTCTCCCTATCTGGCTTCCCTGGCATCCGGGGTTCGCGAGCGGGTTCTGGTGCTGGGGCCCCGCGATGATGTGACGGCCCTCATGCAGGCGGCGGATTTGCTGCTGCATCCGGCCTATCGGGAATCCGCCGGTATGGTGTTGCTGGAAGCCACGGTCGCCGGCCTGCCGGTGCTGACCACGGATACTTGCGGCTACGCCCGTTATGTTCGCGAGGCGGGTTCCGGCGAAGTGATTGCCTCTCCGTTTCAGCAGTCAGCGCTTAACAACACCCTGCAAGACATGCTGGACCGGGTGCCGGGCAGCTGGCAGGAAGCGGGGCTTCATTATGGACAGAACCCGGCCCTGTATCGGCTGGCACAAACCGTGGTGGACGCGGTGGAGGGCGTCGCGTGAAACTGTTTCTGCGTGATGATATTGATGCGCTTTGGCAGGGCAAGGATCCGTTTGCCCAGGCAGCCAGTCAGCAGGGGGAGGTTTTCCGGGCGAGAGAAGGGCGTCGTACCCTGCGTTTTTTCGGCAGCCAGCGAAGTTACTTTCTCAAATACCATGGTGGTATCGGCTGGAAGGAAATCTTCAAGAATCTGACCCAGGCAAAGCTGCCGGTGCTGGGCGCCATGCAGGAAGTGCGTGCTATCGAAGCCGTGCGGGACGCCGGTCTGGACACCATGACCATTGCCGCCTATGGCAGCCGTGGGGCCAATCCGGCCACGGTGGAATCCTTTATCGTCACCGAGGATCTGGTCGATACCCTGAGCCTGGAAGATTTGGGTGAACAGTGGGTGGCATCCGGCCAGGTGCCGGTAACGTTCAAACGTGCACTGATTCACCGGGTGGCAACCATTGCCCGCACCATGCATGCTGCGGGGATCAATCATCGCGATTTTTATCTGGCCCATTTTCTCATGCGCAGGGATGATGCGGAAAAACACAATGCCGAAGGGCCCTTGTACCTGATCGATCTGCACCGCTCCCAGGTACGCGCCTCGGTGCCGCGCCGCTGGCGTATCAAGGATCTGGGTGGGCTGTATTTCTCCACCGCCCGTTTTGGCATGACGCATCGCGACCTGCTGCGCTTTATCCGCGTTTATACCGGCTTGCCGCTAAGCCAGGCGCTGGCGGACACCGCCACCTGGTCGGCAGCCCGGCGCGAGGCGGAAAAAATCTATCGCCGTTATTTCGAAGTGGAACCGCAGATGCCGCTGCAGTTCAACGAGCATCCGGGGAAGGATATCTGATGGTTGCTGGCGAAAGTCATGTGCTTGCCGTGGCGGCTTCCTTGCTGGAGAAGCGCGAGGCTACCTTGCCTGCTGAGTTGGCGCTCGGCGATGCCTGTGTTCGGGTTGAGACTCTGCTGCGATTTATGCCCGGCCGTCGTGCGGTCTATACCGGCGTACTGGATAGCCGCCCGGTTATCGTCAAATTGTTTTCCGGGCAGCCCCGTTCCCGCAAGGAAGTGTTGGTGGAACATGAGCGTCTACAGACTCTTCAGGATAAGCAGCTGCCAGCCCCCCGAGTGCTTGCCTGCGAACCCCTGGGCGACATGACGGCTCTGGTGCTGGAACATCTTGGAGACCTGTCCGCACGCCGCCTGCTCAAGGAAGAAAGCGATGTTCCTGTGTTGCTGGAAGAGCTGGTGGCTTTTACTGCGGCCATGCATCACAAAGGCGTGGTTCAGCACGATATTCATCTGGAAAACTTTTTCCGCAGCCAGGGAAACTGGTATGTGATTGATGCCGGGGCGCTGACGGTCAGCGAGCAAGCGGTGGATGGCAAGGAGGCGTTGAATAATCTGGCCTGGTTGCTGGCCCAGTTTCCTCCGTTGGAGGTGCCTTCCGCTCACCGGATTGCCGATATTTATGGTGGCGGCTTCTCCGCCACGGAAATTGCCCGTGAGTTGCGAGCCGTGCGGGCAAAACGGCTGAAGAAACTGGTCAAGAAAGCGTTGAGGAACTGTACGGAGTTTGCAGAAATCCAGCGCGGTGATCTGTCGGGCATGTGCCGTCGGGAAGCGTTGCCGCTGGTTGATGACCTGCTGGCATCGGGCCTGGATGCGTCGCTGTCGTCCAGCGAGGTACTCAAGGATGGCAACAGTGCCACCGTATGGCGTACTGAAACGGCCGGTGAGCAACTGGTGGTCAAGCGGTATAACATCAAGAATATCTGGAAAAGGCTGGGTCGGCAGGTAAAGAGCCGGGCGCGAAACTCCTGGCTGAATGCGGCTTATCTGGGGTTGGTGCATGTGTCGACCCCGCAGGCGATATGTGTTGTCTCCCGACGCCGAAAGGGGCTGGTAGGGACGGAGTATCTGGTTTGTCGGAGTGTTGAAGGCCGGATGCTGCCGGAACTCTGCGAAATCGGTGGCCAGGTACGCCATCAGGCACTGAGCCAATTGGCCGATTTTTTTGCCTTGATGCGGCTAATGCGTTTCAGCCATGGCGACAGCAAGTACACCAACTTTATTTTTCAGGGCGGGGAGCTGCAGGTGCTGGATCTGGATGGCATGGAGCGGTGCTCGGGCCGGGGGCTTGAAGCGGACCTGGCCAACCAGAGAGCACGCCTTTTCGAGAGCTGGCGGCCCCGGGAAGCGCTGGCGCCGGCGGCGCGCCAGGAATTTGATGAGCTTTATACGGCAAGAATAAAGGCAATTGAGAGCTGGTTATGAAAACACTGATTGTGTCCACCGACGGAAAGCTGATGGTGACACGCCCTCTCTGGCAGGCCGCGCGGCAGTACTTTGACTTTGATCATGTGGAAGTCACCCGTGAGCATGGCCTGGAGGCCTACTTCAATGAGGCGGATTTCAGTGGCTATGACCGGGTAATTGCCGATACCAATCTGCGCCGGCTTGGCAAGCGCTACCAGTGCCTGAAACGGGCGACAGGACTGGTAGTGTTTGACCATGACGTCTGCCAGAACAATGTGCCGACTAGCGAATGGTACCGGCGTTATCCCGCTGTGCTGCGGGATCTGGGCGATGTCAGGATTATCGTCTCCGGTGCCACCCTGGCCGATCAGCTCAGGGAAGAAGGTATTGATGCCAGCTATTTGCCCAAGGGTTATGACGATACGGTTATCCATGACCTGAAGCTGGACAGGGATGTGGAAGCGGCTTTTGTGGGGCGTGTCAAAAACAAGGTGTACAAGCGTCGCAAGCAATTTTTGCTGTCCCAGGAGAAGCAGGGGGTTGTGCAACTGCTCCGCGCGGATCCCGGTGAGCCCTATAACCGTTTGTTGAATCGTATCCGGATCTTTGTCAGTGCCGATATCGGATTCGGTGAATACATGATCAAGAATTTCGAAGCTATGGCTGCCGGCTGTGTGCTACTGGCCTGGCGACAGCCGAAACGGGAACAGCAATCCCTGGGGCTGGAGGAAGGGAGCAATGTCATGTTGTACGACAGCGAAAAGGAACTGCATGACAAGCTGCAATGGTTGCAGGCAAACCCGCAAAAAGCCCGGGAAATTGCCAGGGCTGGCCAGGAACTGGTTGCCAATCACCATACCTGGACGCGCCGCGCTGAAAAATTCCCCGAATTGCTGGCGCCATCCATCCAGTCGGCGCCTGCACCCAACTGGCGTGACCGGATCAGGCTGTGGGGGGCGGGCTAATGAAACCTGTCAATTTGCACGTGGTTGGCTGCCCGCGTAGCGGTACCACCCTGATGGCAGAAATGCTGGTGGCCTGTTACCCGCACCAACAGCATTCAGAGCATGAGGAAACCCTCTTCAAGGTGCCGCCCCATGAGAAGGGTCTGCGTCTGTCAAAGAAGCCCAATGATGCGCTTTGGATGGCGCCGCTGCTGAAACGGGATGAGAACCTCTATGTGATTGCCATGCTGCGAGATCCCCGCTCGGTGATTTGCAGCCAGCACAAGGCCTGGCCCGGCATGTATTTCTGCAACTATCCGGTATGGAAGCGCGCCGAAAAGGCCATTCAGACCATACAGGCCCATCCCCGTGTCCTTCTGGTACGTTATGAGGATCTGGTGCGTGATCCCATGGCCGTGCAAGCGGACATTGAACAGCAGTTCCCCTTTCTGGAGCGCGCCCATGACTTCAATCGTTTTCATGAGGTGGCACAATCCGGTGAGGAGGCCCGCAATGCTCTGGGTGGGGTGAGGGCGGTGGATTTGTCACGCATCGCTGGTTGGCAGGAACACCTGCCCCGTCTCAAGCAACAGCTTGAGCGCTATCCGCAGCTGGCTGATGACCTGATCACCCATGGTTATGAGACGGACCGCTCCTGGCTGAAATCGCTTGATGGTGTGGAGGCAGAAACCTTTCCTTGCCGTTATTCCGATTCGTCGGAGTTCTGGAAACACCTGGAACAGAAGCTGCGTTTTGTGGGCAAGCGGCGTCGTTATTTTCGCGCGAGGGGGTTGTAATCATGCAGGCCCTGCGAGAGTTCCTGTTTCTGGGGATGGCCAACCACCTGCCGCGGCTGAAGTGGAGCGACAAACTGCGCTGGCTTCTGCTCAAGGCTGCCGGCCTTGATATGCAGGGGCGATCCACGGTTTACGGTCCGGTGGTATTGAGACCGATCGGTGGGGCCAGGCAGGTGCATGTGGGGAAGGGCTGTTTTATCAATACGGAAGTGCGTTTCGCCTGTCCGAAAGCCCCGATTACGCTTGGCAAGCGCTGCCGTATCGGCCCCCGGGTTTGTTTTGAGGGCGCCCAGCACAGCCTTTATCTGGACGACAATGGCCGCCGGGGGACAACCGGTGCCCCCATTACGGTGGGGGATGATGTCTGGATCGGTGCCGGCGCCATTATTACTGCCGGCGTGGAGATCGGGGAAGGGGCTGTGGTGGCCGCTGGAGCTGTTGTGGCAGAAACCGTAAAGCCTTACACCCTAGTGGGGGGGGTGCCCGCCAAGCCGATCAAGGATCTGTCTGACGGACCAAACGCTTAAAGGCTTTTTCTGGGGGGGCGGTAGCGCTGGTAGAACTCGCGCAGAAGCAGTTCGATGCGGCGGAGCAGGCGGGAGTTGTCCTTTTTCTTGTGTTTTCGTTGCTTGAGTTGCTGGCGACCTTCTTCAAGGCTCGACTTGCCTGACTGGATATGACAAAGACCGGCGGCCTTGGGGACCACGGCAAACATGTCCAGATCTTTGCGTACCCAGCCGCCGGAGACGAAATCATCCGCCGTCAGGTAAAACCGCTCGCTGAGGCTGGCAAGCTTGGCGGCGCCCTCTGGCGTGACCATATAGGCTGCCAGGCAGTAGGCGCGGCGGTTGGCAAACTTGGCCAGACGGTAGGAATCGTTAATGCGTTGCTGGCACCAGGCCGAGGGCACGCATTTGGAATAGTAGAGCATGGCCAGTTCCCAGTTTGTGGTATGGCTGGCCAGTTGTTCGCATACCTCCCGGGATTCTTCGTCCAGGGCGGCGTCGCCTTCCAGGATCAGCGTAGGGCGGTCAGACCGGGCGGCTTCATGCCAGGCATTACGGTGGCTGACAAAACAGCCAAGCTCACCGGGGCTCAGGTCCCGGCCCAGCAGGGCAAACGATTTTTCGTGATCAAAACCCACCTGGTCCCACTGTTCCGGATGGACGGGGGGGGAGGTTTCCACCAGCGAATAGTGCATCCCCAGTGCCGGCAGCATGTCGGCAAGATGTTGGCGCCGTTCCCGCTCAGAAGGCAGGGCAATGGCAAGCACATTGTAGGCCTGATCAGGCACGGTCATTGGTATTCTCGGATGGTTGTGGGTGGTGCAATAACAAAATCAATAGCGGCAGCCAGGTATAAAGCCAGAAACTGTTCGGACGACGGACTGGGTAAACCCCCTCGAAACATTGTGTCACCAGCCCGAACAATAGCAGGTACAGCCAGATGCTGCCTGCTGTGGCACGTAAACCATGGCGCCTGATGGCAGCGGTTACCAGCAGGCCGAACGTTGCCAGCGCGAGAATTCCTCCCCGCAATCCTAGTGCAAAAAACAGACTATGGGGTTCCAGCTTCCGGGAGAGCGTTTCCGAATAAACAGTAACGCTCTCGCTGAGTCCCGCACCCCAGAGCCAGTGGAACCCGGGGTTGTGGGTAAAAAAGTCCATCCACAAGGCGGGGCGTTTGCTCAACAGGGCATTGGCATCAAGGTGGCCAGAGGCCATCAGGGCGACCAGTGCCAGGGCTCCTGCGAGGCAGACACCCAGAAAAGCCAGTGCTGCCCGGTATCCAGCAAGGCTGAAGAGTACCGCAAATGGCAGGGTGACCGCGAGGCCGAGCATCGCAGATCGGCTGTAGGCCAGATAAATGGCGGCCAGAAGGGGAAGCGTGAGAAGCGCGGCAGGCCAGCGGGGAGAAACTGACATGAAAGGGAGCAGGCAGATCAGTCCGGCGGCGAGCGCTAACCCGGTTTCATTGGGGTTGTCGGCCAGGGTTCCCCAGGCCATGTTGCCGCCAGGGCGGACGCCGTGCTGAGCCAGTTCCACAAAAAAGACCAACATACTGATCACCGTGCAGGCAACGATCAGCCCGGGGAGCCGTCGTACAAGCTGGGGGGAGTGCAAACTGACATGTTTGATTGCCACGGCCAGGCTGAGGACAAAAAGCACGCCCTTCAGATTCTTTCTCAGGGTATTGAGCGTACTGGCACTGTCCGCCCACAGGGATGGCAGATAAAGGATGAACAGCGCCACCAGAATCCAGAGCAGAATCCGGTTATCGGACAGGTAGTACTCCCGGAAGCGCCAGAAGGAAAAGTACAGTGCTGGCAGGATCAGCCCAATGTAGAGAGTGACATACTGGGCCTTGCTGGATGGCGCCAGGTAGAAGCCGGCCACATAGAGCAGCAGTCCAGTGATGATCCAGACGGAAAACAGGGCGTCAGCTTTATTGGATTGCGGGCTTGGCATCAATAACGCTTGGCTTGTCCGGGTGGCTGGTGCTTGAAGCGCTTGTGTACCCACAAATACTGTTCCGGGTACTTGCGCACATAGTGTTCGATGGTGCGATTGATTCTGGCGGTGTCGGCTTCGTCATCCCCGCAGGGAAAGTCATCCAGTGCCGGGCCAAACTCGATTTCGTATTTCCCGCCGGGTAGTCGGTAATGGGCGGTGGGAATAACTGCGGCCTTGCCCATTCTGGCAATCCGGCTGGTGGCGGTGATGGTGGCAGCGGGGATGCCGAAGAAAGGCACAAAGACCGCATGGGCAGTGCCGTAATCCTGATCCGGCGCATACCAGAGCACCTCGCCATTGCGCAGCAGGCGGATCATTTGCCGGATATCGCTGCGTGGCACATTGCCTTTCAGGTAGTTACCTCGCCCTTGATTGATCAGCCGGTCGATGACCGGATTGTCGTTGGGGCGGTATACGGCATAAAAATCCAGCAAGTAACCGAGCAGGCGCGACCCCACATCAATACTGTTGAAATGCATGCCCAGCAGCAGCACTCCCTTGCCCTCGGCCCGGGCCTGTTCAATATGCTCCATGCCCTTGATGACCAGCCGCTTGTCCAGATCAATCCGGTGGTTGCTGAAGCTGCCGGCCATTTCCAGGATGGCTTCGCCGGTGCTGATCACGCTGCGCCTGGCCAGTTCCTGCTGCTCGTCAGGGCTGAGCTCGGGAAAGCACAGGCGGATATTGGTTTCGGCAATATGGCGGCGGTTGCCTGCCAGATGCCAGGCCAGCCGCCCAAAACCGCGGCCGACGGCAAGCAGTAAATTCCAGGGGAGTTGTCCGATCAGCCAGAATAACCCCGCACCGATCCAGCTGGGGTAGAGGCGAGGGTCAGACAGACGGGTTGGACGGTTGCTTCGTTTTCCCATGAATAACTCGGGGCGCTAGCGGGCCAGTCGGACGGATGGCCGTTCGCACAGGCGGGCCAGCATCAGGGCCAGGGGCAGCCACAGGCACAGCCAGCTTGCATGAAATGGAGTGAGCAGGAAGGCGCCGGAGGCAAACACCATCATTAGCCCCGGCAACAGCGAAACGGTATAGGCGGCATCTTCACGCCAGTCGATCTGGCGTTGCAGCAGGGCGGTGAGCGGGCTGATCCAGCTTGCCAGAAACAGCACCAGGCCGATCAGGCCAACACTATGGATCAGTATCAGGTACAGGTTGCGTGGGTGGGCGATGCTCAGCAGGTGCTCGCCGTCGTGGGCCAGAACACTGTTGAGGATCTCCTGATTCAGCCCGTTACCGATCAGTGGATGCAGGAAATAGTTACTCAGAGCAATATCCTGGCTGCCCTGAACCATCAGATACCCCGCTGCCAGCAGGGGAATAACGGCCAGCCAGCGGCGTGATGCCTGCCGGTTGACCAGCCAGGCCAGGGCCAGAAGGGTGCACATCAGCCCCAGCGGCAGAGAGGTCAGGCACATGAATGCCAGCCCGACGGCAGCACCCACCAGCCGACGCCCCCCTTTCCCGGTGGCGCCTTCTTCCATGCCCTGGGCGAGCAGGATAAAGGTGGGTGCCACCATGGCCATCAGGGCCAGGGCCGGGTCCAGGGAAGGCATGCGGAAGATCAGATTGGCCGGTTCGCTGAACAGCGGGCTGGTGACCGGCTGGGTGGTGTAGTAACTGACCATGACCACACAGGCCACCACCATGGCACAGAGCGCGCCGTTGGCCATGGCTTGCTTGAGTGTGTTGCGAAAATACAGGTGCAGCCAGCGGACAATGCCCACCATGACCAGAATTTCGACCACACCGCGTACGGTGCGCGAGGTGTTGGGTTCTTCGGCCCAGGCCATGCTCAGCAGTGCCCATCCCATCAGCAGGTACAGGGGCACCAGCAACGGCGATACCAGGATGCGGTAGTCACCACTGACCACGGCCCGGGTCAGCAGGGTCAGCGATGGCAGGAAAAACAGCACATCCAGCACATTGAGCAGGCCAATGCGGGAATTAAACAGGAAGGTGCCGCTGAACATGACGGCAAAGGACAGGGTCAACCACCAACGCAACCAGCGTCCTTGCATGATGTTGGGGGGTAGAGGTGGCATACGGGACCTGTTGCTCCTTGATGTTCTGCTGTTAGCCGCATCATACCCGGCTGAGCGAGTGAATGGCATGACGAGGACGGCAGAGTGTACTGCCCCGCCCTGCCTGCATCCAGCACTTGCTGGGGGGCGCCTATGCTACACTGCGCCGAAATCCGGCTCTGTTGTGTTTTGGAGGTACCCTTGATACACAATTTGCAAATTCCCGCTCTGGCCAAGGCCCGTGTTCTGGTGGCTGGCGATGTGATGCTGGACCGCTACTGGCACGGCCCCACCGGCCGCATCTCGCCGGAGGCGCCGGTGCCGGTGGTGCGGGTGACTGAGCTGGAAGATCGCCCCGGCGGGGCGGCCAACGTGGCATTGAACATGGCGGCACTGGGGGCGAGGGCGGAACTGGTGGGGATCACCGGGGATGACGAGGCCGCCCGAATTCTCGAGGAGCGGCTGCACGCCGCCGAGGTAGGGTGCCATTTCCAGAAAGTGCCTGGCCTGCCCACCATTACCAAGCTGCGAGTCATCAGCCGGCAACAGCAACTGCTGCGCCTGGATTTTGAAGAAGCCTTCCACGACCAGGACCCGGCGCCGTTTGCCGACCAGGTAAAGGACCAGTTGGCCTATTGCGGGGCTCTGGTGCTGTCCGATTACGCCAAAGGCGCCCTGCGTGACTGCCCGGGCCTGATCTCCCTGGCCCGGGAAGCCGGGGTGCCGGTGCTGGTGGACCCCAAGGGAACGGATTTCAGCCATTACCGGGGCGCCACCCTGCTGACGCCGAATCTCAGTGAATTCGAGGCTGTGGCCGGGGCGGTGAAGGATGAACAGGACCTGATCGAAAAGGGCCAGCAGTTGATTCGCGATTTCGATCTGCAGGCCCTGCTGGTGACCCGCAGCGAAAAGGGCATGACCCTGCTGCGTGACGGCCAGCCGGAACTGCATCTGCCCGCCCGGGCCCGGGAAGTATTCGACGTTACCGGTGCCGGTGATACCGTGATCTCCGTGCTGGCCGTGGCCCTGGCCGCCGGCTCGCCCATGGAAGATGCCGTGGCCCTGGCCAACATCGCTGCCGGTATCGTGGTGGGTAAGCTGGGTACGGCGGTGGTTTCTGCACCGGAACTGCGTCGTGCGGTCCATCAGGAAGGCGGGCTGGGGCGGGGCGTGATGACCGAAGAGCAGCTGCTGATCGCCATTGCCGATGCCCGTGCCCAGGGCGAGAAGATTGTCTTCACCAACGGTTGCTTCGACATCATCCATGCCGGCCACGTGGGCTACCTGGACTCCGCCCGCCGCCAGGGCGACCGCCTGGTGCTGGCGGTGAACGGCGACGATTCCATCCGTCGCCTGAAAGGCCCGGGCCGCCCCATCAACCCGCTGGAGCGCCGCATGGCGGTGCTAGCCGCGCTGGAGGCGGTGGACTGGGTGGTACCCTTCGACACCGATACCCCCGAGCCCCTGCTGGAAGCCATCAAACCGGACGTGCTGGTCAAAGGCGGCGATTACAGCGTGGAAGAAGTGGTAGGGCACGAGTTCGTGCAGAGCTACGGCGGCGAGGTGAAAGTGCTCGACTTTATCGACGATATTTCGACGACGAAGATCGTGGAGCGAATCCGAAAAGACAATGAATAATTAATAATGAATAGTTAATAACGTCGCGAAGTCAGTGCTGTGCCGCGTTGAAATGTATGAGGCCGCGCCAATGGTCTGGGCGCGGCCTCATACGTTTGAGAGAGTGATAATAGTTGCTTGCGCAGCTATTAATTATTCACTATTAACTATTAATTCCGTTCCTGTCTCTACGATGACGGGCAGGCGTCACCCCTGTCCACCGCTCAAACGCTCTCACAAAGGCTGCTGATTCGCTGTAGCCCAGCAGTTCGGCGATATCCGCCACGCTGCGCTCCGAATCGCCCAGATAGCGCTTTGCCTTTTCTTCTCTCACCGTATCCAGGATCCCCTGAAACGGCCGGTTTTCCTTGCCGAGCTGGCGGCGGAAGCTGCGTTCGGGGATGCCGAAGGCCTGGGCGACTTGTTCGGCGGTGGGGAAGGTACGCACGAACAGCGACAGGTAGGCGGCGACCCGGTCTGCCAGGTGGTCGGTGGGTTGTTCCCGCCGGGCGAGCATGGCATCGCACTGTTCGCGGTACATGTCCTGGGCCATCTTGTTGTAGCCGGGCAGGCGAATGGCCATGTCTTCGTTGCGGATCGCCGCCTTGCAGTGGGGTTGGTCATACCGGATCGGGCAGCCGAAATAGTCTTCGAAGACAACGGCATTTGCCGGTCGCGGATAGGGCATCCACACCTCCACCGGCTTCAGGTCCAGATTGAGCTGGGTCTGGATATCGTTGACCAGCTTGAAGGTGCCGACCATGTCCCGGTCGATCAGGGTGCGGCTGACCTCCGGTGGCAGCTGCATGGGGTAGAGCTCCAGAGCGGTGGTCTGCTCGCCGGGCACCAGCGCAATTTCCCCGTACAGGTAGGTCAGAGCCTGGTATTTGACCCCGAACTGAAACCCCTGGAACGCGGTCTTGCTGGTCATCAGCAGCATGGCCAGCTGGCCGTAGCCGGCAAAGCCGAAGCGACTGCCCATCTCAAAGCCCAGCATGGGGTCATCCACCCGGGGCAGCAGTTCAGTGAGGATCAACAACTCCCGGTCGCGGCCGATTTCGCTGTTCGGGTCCAGCTTGTCCCGGTCCAGCCCGTGGCGGGCCAGCACTGGGCCACAGTCGATTCCCTTCTCGGTCTCGAGCAGTTCGATGGTGTAGATGAGGGCAAGGATTGAGCGTGCAGACATGGCCGGAATTATCAATTTTTGGTCAGGTTAACACGTATTCACGGGCAGGGGGCAAGGCTAGAGTGGCTTCAATGACAGATGCCACTGCATCCCGAGGAGAATACCTATGACAAGTCAGGCCCGGATTAACGTGAAAACCCGTCGTGTGAAAGTTGCCATCGTTGGTGGCGGTTTCGGCGGCCTGTGCATGGCCATCAAGCTGCGCGAGGCCGGCATGGATGATTTTGTGCTGCTGGAAAAAAGCGATGACGTAGGCGGCACCTGGTACCACAACAGTTATCCCGGTGCGGCTTGTGATGTGCAGTCCCACATGTATTCCTTCTCCTTCGAGGGCAACCCGGACTGGAGCCACCGCTATAGCGGTCAGGAAGAGATCCATCAGTACATCGAGCGGGTTACGGAAAAACACGGCATTCGCGGGTTCACCCGTTTCAAGGCGGAAGTGACAGGCGCCCATTTCGATGACCAGGCGGCGTTGTGGACCCTGGACCTGGCCGATGGCTCCCAGGTGATCTGCCAGCACTGGGTGCTGGCCAGTGGCCCCCTTCATGTGCCGTCCTTCCCCAACTTCAAGGGCATGGAAAACTTCAAGGGCAAAATCATCCACTCCGCCCAGTGGGATCATGACTACGACATGGCCGGCAAGAAGGTGGTGTCCATCGGCACCGGTGCCAGCGCCATCCAGTATGTTCCCCATGTGGCCAAGGAGGCCGAGCGTCTGACGGTGGTGCAGCGTACCCCGCCATGGATCATCCCCCGTGACGAGCGGGCCTATTCCGGCCTGAGCAAGTGGATGTTCCGCCGCTTCCCGATTCTGCGAAAACTGCATCGCCTGCGTCTGTACCTGAGTAACGAGGCCCGGGTGTTGCCGATCTTCAATCCGCGCCTGGCGAAACTGGCGGAACCGGCCCTGAAGGCCTTTATCCACCACCAGGTCAAGGACAAGGACACCGCGCGCAAGCTGGTGCCAAGCTATACGCTGGGCTGCAAGCGCATCCTGATTTCCAACAACTACTACCCCACTTTCAACCGCGACAATGTGTCGCTGGTAACGGAAGGGGTGCAGGAAATCCGCGAGAACAGTGTGGTATTCAGTGATGGTTCCGAGCATCCGGCAGACTGTCTGGTGCTGGGCACCGGCTTTATCGTCGACCCGCGCATCTACATGAAGGATTTCGAGATCACCGGCCTGCCGGGGCGTCGCCTGCAGGACGACTGGAAAGACGCCGCAGAAGCCTATTTGGGTACCACGGTGAGTGGCTACCCGAACATGTTCCAGCTGGTGGGGCCGAACACCGGCCTGGGGCACAACTCCATCATCTTCATGATTGAAAGCCAGGTGCGTTACATCATGGACGCCATTGCCAAGCTGGATGAGCGCGGTGATGCCTGGCTGGATGTGAAGCAGGATGTGCAGGACCGTTTCAACGACAAGCTGCAGGACGAGCTCAAGGGCACGGTCTGGCAGAACGGCGGCTGCATGAGCTGGTACCAGCAGGCCGATGGTCGCAATACCGCCCTGTGGCCCCATGCCACCTTCCAGTTCATGGCCCGCACCTGGAAGGTGAACATGAAGGATTACCACTGGCAGCCGGCCACGGCGAAGGTTGGGGCAAAGGCGGAAGCTGCTGCCAGCTAATTGCCACACAGGGCGCGGGGGTACTGACAATTCTGAATGTTTAATCGGTATGGTCAGTGGCAGCGGTGGTTCCACCGCGATACTTCACTCCGGGCTTTCGTGGTTGAACGACCACTCCCACGGAAGAAAAGTGGCGGAGATCGGCTGACGCCGATTTCCGCCCTACGGTTCGCAGTTGGCTGGAGTGGCCTGCTGATAGATCGACAGGGCCGCCGCCATCCGTTCTGACAGTGCTTCGATGCGGCTGTCATTGTTCGGGTGGGTAGACAGGAACTCCAGCGGCTGGCCGCCTCCGGCGGCGGCCATGTTGCGCCATAACTGTGTGCTCTCCCGCGGATCAAAGCCGGCGCTGGCCATCAGCTCCAGCCCCATCACGTCCGCTTCTTCCTCGTGGGCACGACTGAACGGCAGGGCGATACCCAAATGGGCGCCCAGCCCCAGTGCCTGGATGATTCGTTCGGAATCCGCATCCCCCTCGCCGAACAGTCCCACCACAAACAGCACCGCCGTGATGCCAAGCTGCTGGGTCAACCGTTCATTGCCGTGCCGGGCCAGCACATGGGCCACCTCGTGGCCGATCACCGCTGCCAATTGGTCATCGGTAGTGGCAACCTCCAGCAGTCCCCGGTTTACCCCGATCTTGCCGCCGGGCAGGGCGAAGGCATTGGGGGTGGGGTCATCGAAGGCCACCACTTCCCAGCTTTCCGGCATGGGCGTGCCGGGAAAACGGGCCGCGACCCGCGTCAGCAGTTGCCGCGAGACACACTCCACCAGCCGGTTGGCGGCGGGGTCGTCGCTGACGGGGATCTGTTGCTGCATCTGCAGAAAGGTCTGGCTGCCGAATTGAGCCATCATGGATTCGGGCACCAGGGCCAGCTGCTCTCGCCCGGTGGGCGTCTTGTCGCAGCCGCCGAGAAACAGCAGAGTGGTGAGTAGAAAAAGGCGAATCGTCATGGGCTGTCCTGCGGTAAGTGCAGTGACAGGATAAGGGGGAAGCGCGGAGCGGTGTAGTCCTCTAAAGCGCCTCCGTTGGCGCCTGGCTTGGCAGGACGCCAGCGGCGTGCAGGCTGCTCCTGTGCCTCCCGCTGTTGTAACGCCTTGCTCGCAAGGCGAATCCCCGGCGTCAGGAGGGGGCCTTGCTTTGTGAGCGAAGCTCCAACGGTGAGGTTCGGGTGAGTGTCTTCTTGCTTGCTCCCCAACCCGTTGGGGCCCAAGGGCGGTTCAGCACGCACGGGCCAGAAACGAAAAAGCCCCGCTCTTGCGAGCGAGGCCTTTTTGAATGGTGCCCGGAGGCGGAATCGAACCACCGACACGGGGATTTTCAATCCCCTGCTCTACCGACTGAGCTATCCGGGCAATCAGGGCGCGTATTAAAGCGGCTCGGGCCGGGGGCGTCAAGGGATGCGGGTTTATTTGTTCGCATCGTGAGCAGGTGGCACATAACCCTCGGCTTTCTCGAAGCTTTCGTTGTTCAGAAAACGATCACGTTGTTCGTCCAGAAAGGCCTTGGCCTGAGGGTCCATGACGTTCAAGTGCTTCTCGTTGATCAGCATGGTCTGCTGGTGCAGCCACTCCTGCCAGGCCTGTTTCGATACGTTGTCATAGATGTCCTGGCCTTTGGGGCCGGGGAACGGTGGGCGTTCCAGGCCTTCCAGTTCTGTCTGGTATTTGCGGCACATTACCGTGCGGCTCATGGCAACTCCGTAGGCTGGTATATGTGGCGGCCACTATAACATGCGTGACTGGCGCGGGGCGTCCAGGCTCCCCAGCAGTTTCTTCACAGGGGCCGCCAGGCCCAGTGTCCCCGGGGCTTTGGGGTCCACCCAGCGGCCATCGCTGTCTTGGGTGCCGGTGGTGTCCACGGCCACTTCCAGGGGGGTAATGTCCAGATGGTAGTGGCTGAAGGTGTGCCGGAAAGGGTCTAGCGGCTGGGCATCGGCGCGGGCATCAAAGGCGCGGGCCTGGAGGGCCGCCGGCATTTGTTCGCTATCGTCGGTCTGGGGGAAGCACCACAGTCCTCCCCAGATACCCGTTTGCGGGCGTTGCTCCAGCCAGACACGCCCCTGGTGGTCACGCAGGATCAGCATGACGGTATGTCGCACGGGCAGGGCCTTTTTCGGTTTCTTGCCTGGGTAGTCCTGTGGATTGCCGTTGGCGAAGGCGGCACACCAGCGGTTCACGGGGCAGGCTTCGCAATCCGGCTTGCCACGGCGGCACAGGGTGGCACCCAGGTCCATGATGGCCTGGGTGTAATCGGCCAGCCGCTGGTGGGGGGTGTAGTGCTCGGACAGTTCCCACAGCCGGTTTTCTACCGGTTTCTTGCCGGGCCAGCCGGGGACGGTGTGGAGTCGGGCCAGCACCCGTTTGACGTTGCCATCCAGGATGGGGGCGCGGACACCGCGGCTCTGGGCGAGGATGGCGCCGGCGGTGGAGAGGCCGATCCCCGGCAGGGCGGCCACTTCCTCCACGGTTTCCGGGAATTCGCCCTGGTACTCGTCCACCAGTTGCCGGGCGCACTTGTGAAGATTACGGGCACGGGCGTAGTAGCCGAGGCCGGTCCACAGGTGCAGCACTTCGTCCTGGTCGGCGTTGGCCAGGTGTTCCACATTCGGAAAGCGCTCCATGAAGCGTTCGAAGTAGGGGATCACGGTGCTGACCTGGGTCTGCTGGAGCATGATTTCCGACACCCACACCTGGTAGGGCGTGCGTGGGTGCTGCCAGGGCAGGTCCTGACGCCCGTGCTGGTCGTACCAGTCGAGGAGGGCCTGGCTGAACGTGGTGGGACTCAGAGCGGAAGTGGTCATGGTTCTCCGAATGGAAATGGCGGAGATGGGCTTTTGCCCATTTCCGCCCTGCGGTGCTGTTTGGGGACGCGGTGTCAATCAAACAGCTTTTTCAGGCCGTCCTGGAGCTGTTTGTTGATTTCTTCCTTGGCCTTTTTCTGGGCCGCGTCCTTGATGACTTCTTCGGCGGTGTCGCCTTCGCCCTCAATGCCCAGTTTGTCTTTCAGCTTGTCCTGGGTGGCCTTGGCGGCCACCTGTTTGCCGATGTCCTTAAAGCCGTCCTTGTCCGGGCCGCACCACTTGGCGGGGCTGCCAGCCAGGTTGCCTTCGCAGCGCAGCGGCCAGGTGGTGCCTTCCAGGTATTTGGAGGTGCCCAGTTCCGGCGATTGCATGCCGATTTTCAGGTCGAAATCCTGGTTGAGGATGTTCATCCAGCCGTTGCCGCTGATCTTGCCCTTGCTAAGCACGGCATCGAGGCTGTCCAGGTAGGCCACGTTCTTGTCCAGCCTGGCTTTGGAGGTCAGATCCAGGATCTTGGTGTCTTCGGACAGGGCGCTGGGCAGTTTGCCAGATTCCTGGCCGGGGATCAGGGCAGTGGCCAGGCCCTGGAATTGGCCAAGCATGTCGTTCACCCCGCCCACCAGGGTGTTGTACAGGTTTAGGCCGCGTACGGTGGCATCGGCCAGATTCAGGTCGATATTGCCGCTGGCAGAGTTCATCAGGGCTTTCTCGCTGTTGCCGCTGGCGCTGTAGCGACCGGACATGGAGAAGATGCCCTTGGCCAGGTCGTCATCCAGTGCCATCTGGGCCAGTGGCTGGATCTGTACGGTGCTGACCTTGTTGCTGGCGGTGATTTTGGGGGTCTTGCCAGAGGCGTCTAGGGTGGCGTTGGCGCTGAAGCTGCCGCCCAGGGTGCTGCCAGAGGCCTCGGTCAGTTTGAGGATGCCGTTTCTCGCGCTGACAGCGAATTTCATGTCGCTGGCGGTGATGTCTTCATAGCTCAGGTTGCCGATGGCCAGCTTGCCGTCCACCCATAGCGGGCGCAGGCTTTCCACTGGAATCAGCTCGTCGGTGGAGAGGCTGTTGGTGCCGCCGCTCTTTCCGCCACCGGCGGCCGCGCTGGCCTCTTCGCCGGAATCCGGAGGCAGGTAACCATCCAGGGCAATCTTGTCGAGCATCAGATCGAACACGATTTTGCCGGTATCCAGGCTGGCCAGACCGGCGCTGCCGCTGAGGGTGCTGTCGTCCAGGGTAATTTGCAGGGGGCTGGCCATGATACTGCCGGGCTCGCCGCCCAGGGTGGCGTCCATGGCGATCCGGCTCAGTGCCTTGCTGTCGGTGGTTTCAATGGGGGCTTCGCCGATGGCTTCCAGTACCTTGTTGGCATCAAAGGGTTGGGTGGTGAGTTTGCCGTTTAGCTGCATGTCCCCGGTGAGGGCGGTGATGTCCACGTTACCCCGGGTTTCGGTGCCGGCGGCGGTAAGCAGCAGATCCTTGATGCTGACGGTGTCTTCATTGAGGTTCACATCCAGATTCTGCTCCAGATGCACGTCCACGGGCATGGTGGTGGCGCCGGCGATGTTGGCATCCAGCTTCATGGGGTTGAGGATGAAGTGGTTGTTATCGATGTCGGCGGCGAGAGTGGTGTCCAGGTTCATGTCCACGCGCATGTCGCTCTGGTCCTGGTAACGCATGGACATCTGCAACGGGAAAGGTTCGTCCAGATTCACGTCCTGGGCATTGAGGTTGAAATGCTCGACGATGATATCGGTGCCATCGGCGGTGTTGCGGTAGCGCACCTTGCCGTCCGTTACTGCCACGCTGGGGATGGTCAGCGGTATATCCAGGCTGGTGCTGGTTTCCTCGCGGGTTTCCTGTGTTGTTTCTTCCGCCTCTTCAGTGCCGGTCTGTGGTCCGATCTGCTCCCAGTTGGCGCCGTCGGCACCGTCCAGCAGATTCACTTCCAGGCCGGCCAGGCTGATGCCGTCCATTTCCACCTGCCCATAGAGCAGGGGCAGGACGGCAACGCTGACGCTGGCGGAATCCAGTGCGGCGAACAGGGCTTCGTCATCGGCAATGCGCGCTTCGGTGCGGCCCAGGCTGACCCCCAGCGAGGGCCAGAATTGCCAGGCAAGGTCGCCCTGAATATCCAGGGTCAGGTTGGCCTGTTCCCGGGCCTGGTTTTCAATTTCCGGCTTGAAGGCGTTGGGATCGATGACCTGCGTGATCACAAAAACGGCAATGGCTAATAGCAGAATGATGGCAAATAAAGTGATCAGCAAAATTTTTATGGCGCGTCCCATGGAGCTCTCCTTGCGCGTTGACCGATGGACCCGGATTATAGCAGTCGGGAATGACATTACCGTATCACTGTTGCTGTGAGTTTAGGGGAAAGGCGTTTGCAAAAGTTCCGTTCGCTGGTGTTGATGTTGTTGTTTGTGCTGTTCCAGGCAGCGGCTGCTGCTCAGAATGAACCGGTGGTTCTGACCACGGGGGAGAACAAGGTGTTGCTGGGCGAGCATATGCAGGTTCTGGAAGACCCGGAGGGACACTGGGACCTGCAGCAGGTGAAGGACCAGTTTGCCAGCCGTTTTCGCAACAGTGATGCCAATGCGCTGAACTTCGGTTTTACCAGCAGTACCTTTTGGCTGCGCTTTTCCGTGGATACCTCCGCCGTACATGGAGGTAGCTGGTTCCTGGTGGAACGTTATCCGATTCTCGATGAGCTGACCCTGTTTGCCCCTGACGGGAATGGGGGCTATGAGCGTTACGAGGTGGGCGACACCCGGGATTTTGACAACCGGCCGATGAAGCATCGTTCTTTCGTTTTCGACCTGGATACCACGCGACCGGGGGTGACGGAATACTATCTGAAGGTGCGGGGCAAGGGGGCATTGAACATGATGCCCATGCTCTACAGCGCCAAGGGGCTGGTGGAATACACCTACCTGGAACAGCTGCTGCAGGGGCTGTTTTACGGTTCACTGGCCATCATGCTGGTATATAACCTGCTGCTGTATCTGTCCCTGCGTGACAATGTGCACCTGCATTTCGTGTTGTTCCTGGGCGGCATCATCTTCTTCAATATCACCGTTAGCGGGTTCGGCCTGCAGTACCTGTGGCCGGAAACGCCCAAGATCAATGAATATTTCTGGCTCAGTACCTACATCATCGGTATGGCTCTGGCGCTGTATTCGCGCCAGTTCCTGCAGCTGGGTCAGCGATTCCCGCGTTATGACCGCTTGTTGAAACGCTATCTGATGCTGATAGGTGGCGCCTTTCTTCTCCAGTGGGCCATTGAGCCGCCCTATTCCTACCATCTCTCCACCCTGGTGGCGCTGATCACCGTGGTGCTGTTCTGTTGGCTGGGCTGGATGGTGTGGCGACAGGGGTTCCGGGTGGCCCGCTTGTATGTATTGGCCTGGTCGGTGTTCCTGTTGACGATTTTTCTGTTCGCGCTGGGTAACCTGGGACTGATTCCCTACAGCGTGGTGATCCCGTACCTGCCTCATTTCGGGGCCCTGTGGGTGGTGGTGATGCTGTCACTGGCACTGGGCGACCGGATTCGTTTCCTGGAAAGCGAGCGCAAGCAGTTGGCCCAGGAGGCACAACAGAACCTGGAGCACCATCTGGCCGATATCGAACAGATGAACCAGGACAAGTCCATGTTCCTGCAGTACATCAGCCATGAGCTGAATACGCCGATCAACTGGATCGGTGCGGCGGACTCGCTGGGGCAGGAAGGGCGGGGTGACCAGGATGGCGATGTCTGGGCCATGGTTCGCAAGGGGCAGCGGCGGCTGACCGGGATTGTCAGTACCTCATTGCGCTATTTCGACCTGTCGGACCGTAATCAGCCGCCGCTGGTGGGGGCTTGTCAGCCCATGTGGTTGCTGGACAGCCTGCTGCGCGAACAGGCCAGCCGCATCGAGCAGAGTGGTGTGACGGTGCGCAATCGGGTGTCCCCCAATCTGCGTGTGCGCGCCTGTGAAGGCGAGTTGCGCGAAGTGCTGTCCATCGGGCTGGATAACGCCCTGCGCTTCAGCGCCGAGGGCGATAGTGTGGAGGTGACCAGCGAAGTGGATGTAGCCGGCGGTCACGCGGATATCCGCATTTGCGACGAGGGCAAGGGGGCCACCGGCGACCAGTTGGAACACATCCTGGAGCCTTTCTTTGTCATGGGGTCGCGCCACCACGAGGAGGGCTATGGTCTGTCGCTGGCCATGGCGAGAATCATGATCGAACAGGTGGGCGGACAATTGTGGGCGCAGAGCCCGGGGCCGGGCCGGGGCTTTACCCTGCATATCCGGCTGCCACTGGCCGAGCTGGAGGCCGATCTGGGCTGAATCACCCGCAGTGGTCCGGGAGGATCAGCGTCTCGCCCAGCCGCTGGCCGATCAGGCGCAGGAAATCCCGGCCGACCCCGCGGCCGCGGGTGGCTGGATGCACCACCACCCAGTCCAGACGCGGCTGGGTTTCTTCTATCAGGGCGATAGCTACCCGCTTGCCGTTGAAATGGGCAGCAAACAGCCGTTTGCCGCCGGTGGCCACGGCGGTGTCCAGTTTTTCCCGGTATTGCGGGTCATCGCGCAGCACCTGATCGAAGGTGGCGGCCTGTTCCGGGGATAATGGGTGGGATTCGGCACTGATCGGCATGAAATTGCTCCGCTGGTTAGGCTCTGTCAGGGTGCGTATAATAGCCGGCCCTGAAGTCTCTGGATAACCCCGCTGCATGTCTGGCACGTAGAGGCTTCTAACCCGGGAGGTATAGATGAGCAAGCGAAGCGCCGCTGTCGAGCGCAACACCCTGGAAACCCAGATTCAGGTCTCCATCAATCTGGATGGTACCGGCCAGTGCAAGCTGGACACCGGCCTGCCGTTCCTTGAGCACATGCTGGATCAGGTGGCCCGTCATGGTCTGGTGGACCTGGAAATCAAGGCCAAGGGGGATTTGCACATCGATGCCCACCATACCGTGGAAGATATCGGTATCACCCTGGGCCAGGCCTTTGCCAAAGCCATTGGTGACAAGAAGGGCGTGCGCCGCTACGGCCATGCCTATGTGCCGCTGGATGAAGCCCTGTCGCGGGTGGTGGTGGACCTGT
>JAKSCQ010000195.1 GCA_022360555.1 Pseudomonadales bacterium | reverse complement strand
TGGGACTGGGTGTGCACGGCGGTGACGTTGACCTTTTCGTTGGCCAGTACGGCAATCACGTCGCGCAGCAGGCCCTGGCGGTCCCAGGCGCGCAAGAAGATGTCCACCGGGTAGGTGATGCGGTCGGCTTCGCCCCAGGTGACTTCGATGACCCGGTTCGGGTCTTCGCTCTGCATGGTCAGCAGCTTTTCACAGTCTGCCCGATGCACGGTGACCCCGCGCCCGTGGGTGATGAAGCCCATGACCGGGTCGCCGGGCACCGGCTGGCAGCAACCGGCAATATGGGTAAGCAGGTTGCCGACCCCCTGAATGGTGATGTCACCACTCTGGGACGCCCTGGGCCTGGACGGCACGAACTCCAGTTCCTGCTGGCTGTGGTCCGGCTGCAGGGATTGCACCTGGTTGACCACATGCCCCGGGCGCAGGTCGCCGGCCCCCAGGGCCGCCAGCACGTCGTCGCCGGCTTTCAGGTTCAGGTGCGGAGCCAGTTCGTTCAGGTCCACCTTGTCCAGGGCGAGGCGCGACATTTCCTTTTCCAGAATGGCGCGGCCCTGGGCGATGTGCACATCGCGATCCTGGCGCTTGAACCACTGCTGGATCCGCGCCCGGGCCGAGGACGTGGCCACATAGCCCAGCGACGGTGTCAGCCAGTCGCGGCTGGGGCCGCCCTCTTTGGCGGTGAGAATGCTCACCTGCTCGCCGGTGTTCAGGGTGTAGTTGAGGGGCACGATGTGGCCGTTCACCTTGGCGCCCCGGCAACGGTGCCCCACTTCGGTGTGGATGTGATAGGCAAAGTCCACCGGTGTGGCGCCGGCTTCCAGGTCCACCACATGACCATCCGGGGTGAAGACGTAAACACGGTCGCTGACCAGACCATGGCGCAGCTCGTCCATCATGGTGTCGGGGGTGTCTTCCCCCAGCTCTTCGTGCCACTCCAGCACCTGGCGCAGCCAGGCAATGCGCTGCTCGTAGTCGGATACGCCGCCTTTGCCCTTGCGAGCGCCTTCCTTGTAGCGCCAATGGGCACAGACACCCAGCTCCGCTTCTTCGTGCATGTCGAAGGTACGGATCTGCACTTCCAGCATTTTCCGTTCCGGGCCGACCACGGCGGTGTGCAGGCTCTGGTAGCCGTTGGCCTTGGGGCTGGCAATGTAGTCGTCGAACTCCTTGGGCACGTGCTTCCACAGGGAGTGCACAATACCCAGCACCGCGTAGCAGTCGCGCACCTGCGGGACCAGAATCCGCACCGCGCGAACATCATAGACTTCGCCAAAGTCCAGATGCTTTTTCTGCATCTTCCGCCAGATGCTGTAGATATGCTTGGCCCGACCATGCACTTCGGCACCCTGGATGCTGTTGCTCTCCAGGTAGCCGCGCAACTGCTCGAGAACGTTTTCGATGTACTGCTCGCGGGCCAGTCGTTTCTCGTCCAGCAGCTTGGCGATTTTCTTGTAGGCGCCGGGCTGCAGGTAACGGAAGGACAGGTCTTCCAGCTCCCATTTGAGCTGGCCGACCCCCAGACGGTGCGCCAGTGGCGCATAGATGTCGAAGATTTCCTGGGCGACCTTGCGCTGGCGGTCGGGTTCGGACTCCTTGACCGCACGGATGATCACGGTCCGCTCGGCCAGCTTCACCAGGGCCACGCGCACATCGTCGACCATGGCCACCAGCATCTTGCGGATTTTCTCCGCCTGCTCCTGGGATTGCTTGCCGAACACCTCTCCGTCGGAGTCATTGCGCTGGGTGCTGATGGCAGCCATGCGGATCACCCCTTTGATCAGCTTGGCCACCGTGTCCCCAAACGCGGACTGGGCCTTGACCAGGGGCATTTTGTTTTCCCTGACCGAGCGGTACAAGATCGCCGCCACCAGGGTATCCACGTCCAATTGCAGATCCGCCAGGATTTCCGCCATTTCCAGGCCGGTGCGGAAGCTGCTGGCCCCCTCCGACCAGATATTTTCCGTCGCGATCGCCTCCTCTTCGGCGTCCAGGCTGACCAGGCAAGCCCTGCGCAAGGGTTCCCGCGCCGTGGGCTCCAG
>JAKSCQ010000153.1 GCA_022360555.1 Pseudomonadales bacterium | reverse complement strand
TGAGGGTGGCGATCACGGCATCATCATTGCGCTTTACCAACCGCTGCATGTCGGTGCCTTCCAGGGTGGCCCAGCTCACGTCGTCCAGTTCGTCGGTGAGCCCTTCCGGGTCGACAATCACCAGGTCCGCCCGACATCCCATGCGCACCTTGCCAGCGTTCAAGCCAAACCAGTCCGCCAGCTCCCCGGTGACCGCCTGCACGCCCTCGGCCACCGACATGAACGGCAGGCCAGCCAGTTCCGCATCGCGTACATATTTGAGCAGCCGTAACGGGAAGTTGTACTGGGCAATGGATTCCAGGTGGGCACCAGAGTCGGCGAAGCCCACATGGGTATGAGGGCTGGCCAGCAGCTTGTGAACGATTTCGGGACGATGGTTGCCGTAGTTGGTTTTCCAGCGCAGGGCATTGCGATATTTCACCGCCAAATCAAAATAGGCATCCACCGCATCCTTGCCTTCTGCCGCCCCGATTTGCTCGAAGTTCTTGCCGATCAGCGAGGCGTCCGGGCAATCCACCACCCAGCAGTCGCTAAAGTCCCGGTGCCACAGGCCCTTGGTGAACAGGGCATCCACATGTTTCTTGAACAGCTTGCGGAAGGCCGGATCTTCCACCTGCGCGTACATGGCATCTTCATCCTTGTAATCACGCAGCAGTTCGCCGGAAGCAAATTCCTCGAAGGCATTCACATTGAGGCCGCTTAAATACACCGTGAAGGGCGCCGGCAGGGTCTGCCAGCGGAAATCGCCACGCAGTACCCGGTTGGCAAGAAAACCACTGAGGCGGGTCACCACGTTGAGCCAGGGGTTGGACTTGAGGTCCAGGGCGGTGAGCATGGAGCACTTCATGGGCTTGCGGAACAAGCCATGGGCCTGCCACAGAAAACGCAGCACGTTCACTTTTTTCACCGCGTCCGGGGCGCCCTGCATGACCGCGTTACGGCGGCGCAAAATCCTGAACAGCCGCTTGAATTCCTTCCAGCGTGCATAGGTGGATGGCAGTGGTCGCGACCAGGCCCGGTCGCCATCCACCTTGTCCAGACGGGTGGTCATCAGCGACAGTCCCACGCAGCCGGCATCCAGGGCTTCCTCCAGCAGGGCTTCCATCTGCTGGAGCTCCTGTTCGGTAGGCTTCACGTCGGAGGTGGCCCGCTCCAGCCCCATGACCGCCACGCGCAGATCGGAATGCCCCACGAAGGAGCCCACATTCGGCCCCAGTGGCTGCCTGTCGTAAAAGGCCCGGTAACCGGCCGCATCTTTCCAGGTTTTTCTGTCATGCAGGATTGGCAACACCAGCTCCCGGGGCACGGCTTCCACCCGAGTGAAAAGGTCGGAGCAATCTTCCGGCGCGGCATTGATCATGCTGATGGAGCACGAGCCAATCAGTACGGTGGTGACCCCGTGACGCACGGATTCTTTCAGCGCCGGCGAGGCAATAACCTCGGCGTCATAATGACTGTGGGTTTCAATAAAACCCGGCGTGACCCAAAGCCCCCGAGCGTCGTAGACCCGCGGCGCCGCATGGTCGGAAATGGGCACTTCGCTGATAGTGACCACACGGCCGTCCCTGACCCCCAGATGCCGAATCCCCAGGCTTCGGCCACCGCCATCAAACACCTCTCCATGATTGATCACGATATCGTAGACGTACTGCATGCGCTCTCCCGCTATTTTTCTGTTTCTTATAGATCGTGCGGGAAAACATAGAATGAAACCGGGCGGGAGCCCCGGATAATCAGGGACAGGAATCGGTTAATCGGGGACAGGCGGTCAGACGGTAGCTGACAGCGGTTCGGCGGACGACCAGACTTCCACCCGGTTACGGCCGGAGGCCTTGGCCCGGTAGAGCGCCTCGTCGGCACGGGTGATGAGCTGGGTTTCGCTGAGGGCAGCCCCGGCCTGGCAGACGGTAATGCCGAAGCTGGCGCTCACCGTCAGCGACTCACCCTGGTCGAAGCGGACCGGTGAACGGTGAATCTGTTCGCGACAACGTTCGATCACGGTGGCGGCCCCGGCAGCGTCGGTATCCGGCAGCACCAGCACGAATTCCTCGCCACCGATACGGCCCAGCACATCGGTTTCACGCAGGGACTCGCGCAGCAGTTGCGCCACCCGCACCAGCACCTGGTCGCCGGCGGCATGGCCGTGGCGGTCGTTGATCTGCTTGAAGTGGTCCAGGTCCATCACGCAAACGGCCAGCGGATTGCCGGTACGCCGCCCCCGTGCCAGCTCGGTGGCAAAGCGCTCGAACAGCTCCCGGCGGTTGGCCAGGCCGGTGAGCGGGTCGTGGATGGCCATGTCACGGATTTGTGCTTCCCGGTAGGTCCAGCGGCGCAGCAACAGGGCCACCAGGGTAATCACGGCGGTAATGAAGGGCACGGTAAAAGCGATGGTGCTGGCGATCCAGTAATAGGACAGGGCTTCCTTGGACACCGGGTCTTCCTGGAAATACAGGGCGTAGCTGTTGCCATGCACCGACAACCAGGCCATCAGCAGGACCACCAGGGTGCAGATCGCAAAACTCCAGGCTACCCGGCGAAAACCGAACAGAATGAAGCCCACCAGTGGCGACCCCACCAGCACCATGCCGGTCATGGGGCTGTACAGGCCAATCATCAGGCCCAGCAGCAGAAAGCTGACGCCAAAGAACGACAGGAACGCAATCACGTAGGCGCCGGGGTCCCGGCCAGCCCGGCGCAGCCAGGCGCCCCAGACGACCAGCAAGGCCCACCCGGCCAGGTTGAAGGTCATGACTTCGGCCATCTGCACCGCCCCCTCGGGGGATACATAGCGCTCACCGAACGCGGTCAGGTGAGTGGTCACCAGTTGCCAGATCATCAGGAACACCATGTAGAACCACAGCAGCACGGCCAACAGCAGGCACTTGTCCCGGTCGTTCCAGTCGAGCAGCTTGTGGATGGCGGGGGAGCCGGAAGGTAGCAACTTCATTTCGCGCGTGACTCATTTCTCACAGATAGCGGAATTATGTCACTCAAACGCGCTTTTCGTTCAAAAACTGAGCAACGCTGGGGCGGCCCGTGCTGCCAGCGGTCGGAAAAGTGGCGGTTTTTTATGCAATTTTACAGTGCATCAACGCGTTATGCTGGCGCAGGCAGTCTGTCACTGGCTTGTCGTGGCGGGGGAAGGCGGGCCATACCCGCCCTACGGGTGCGGGCGTGGGCAGACCATCAGCAGGGCCGGCCCGTCCGGGGTCTTCACCACCTGTCGGCCCTGGAAACCGGCATTACGGAAACAGTGGATGGCGCGCAGGTTGTCCGGTGCCGGGTCGGCGATGATTTCCGTTACCGTGGGGTCGTCGAACAGCATGGCCACAAAGGCGCGCACCACCTGGCTGCCCAGGCCATGGTTGAGAAAGCCCAGGCTGGCCAGGAAGACATCCACCCCGCGCACGCCCCCGTCCTCGATCTCCAGCCACCAACCTTCATGGTGATGTTCGATGGGCGCATAGCGCTGGATAAAACCGACCGGGTCCTGGTCGATGCGAATCAAGAAAAACATGGGGCCACCGAAGCAGCGCTGGGCCGGGTGATAGTCGCGCACTACCTCCTCCAGGGATCGTTGCGGCCCCCACCAGCGGGTCACATGCTCGCGCCCCAGCCATTCGTGCAGCACGGGCAGGTCCGCCTCGGTCATGGGCGTAAACGCAATTCTGTCCGGTGCCACCCTGGGTTTCATAGCCGCTGCCAGTGCCTGTTGTTTTTATTAAAGATTAACCGGCAATGGCCCGGGTCACTACCACCGGGTTACGGTTTTGCGACAGTCATGCGGCAGTACCGGCAGGCCATCAGGCCGGCGCAGGAGCCTGGCTGGCGAGGCGGAAGGGTTGGCCTTGCGACCTGGAACCTTCGCTTTGCCAGCAAAGCGCCAACAGCAGGTTGCCCGAGACAGGCAACGCGTTCTGGTGGAACATGCTTTCCCGACAAATTTGCGGGCTGCCATAAAATTCACCGCAAGGCTTTACATCAACTTTGGTTGAGGTTCTATGCTTGCCTTTTGTGTTGACCAGGACCGCAACATGTCACAACGTCTCGACCTTTATCTCAAGCGTATCGGCTTCACCGGAAGCCCCGCCCCGGATCTTGCCACCCTGGCCGCATTACAGGAGCGGCACCTGCAAGCCATTCCCTTCGAAAATCTGAACCCGCTGCTGGGCCTGCGGGTCGGGCTGGAGGAAGACACCCTGACCGACAAGCTGCTGCGGAACGGTCGCGGCGGCTACTGCTTCGAGCACAACCTGCTGTTTCTCGACATGCTCCGGGAAATCGGCTTTACCGCCCGCGGCGTCACCGGCCGGGTGTACTGGAATCAGCCAGAGGGCGCCCAGCCGGCACGCTCGCACATGCTGTTGATCGTCACCATTGACGGTGAGGAGTACCTCAGCGATGTGGGGTTTGGCGGCATGACGCCCACCACCCCGCTCAAACTGAACGACCCGGCGCCACAGTCCACATCACTGGAACCGTTTCAGGTCACCGCCCACCCGGACCACTACAGCCTGGCGGTGAAACTCGGCGAAGACTGGCGGTTGCTCTACCGTTTCGATCTGCTGAAACAGTGGCGGGTCGATTTCGAAATGGCCAATTGGTATGTGTGCTGCCACCCGGATTCCAAATTCGTGCACAACCTGATGGTGGTGCGTACCGAGCCGGGCAAACGTCACACCTTGCTGAACGATCAGTACGCCCTGCGCTACCCGGACGGACGCAGTGAAAAAATGCAGATCGAATCCGCCCCGGCGCTGATCGAATTGCTGGAAACGGTCTTTGCCATCAACACCGATGGCCTGGACAGGCAGGCGCTGGAAGCCATGCTGATAAAAAAGCAGTTGGTGGGCGGGTAACGGATGTGTGTACCGCCCATGCCAACGCTCTGGAAAATCGCCGTCCGAGAGACGGCTCCTACAGAAAGCTCGGGAGCCTCTGAAAAACGCCGCTCACGTTACGCGTTGCGAGTGGCGAGAATCGAAACCGCTAACCTTTAAAGGAATGCTTGGTTTTCGAAACTCACTTCTCGCAACTCGCAACGGCCTGCGCTACTCGTAGCTCAGGTTGGTAGCCTTGCCCCGGAACACCCGGTAAATATAGATGGTGTAGCCGAGAATCATGGGCAGGGTGATAACGGCGCCCCAAAAGGTGAACAGCAGCGATTCCGTGGCCGAGGCAGCGTCCCAGATGGAAAGGCGGCCGAGCACGATATCCGGGAACAGGCTGTAGGCCAGCCCGATACTGGCCAGCACGCACATCACGATCAGCATCACGAACGCCAGCCAGCCATAGCCGTTGTGCAGAATCTGTCGGTTGTTGAAGATCCAGATCAGCCCGGCATAGGCCAGGGCCGTGGCGATGGGAATCGGCATCAGCCCGATGGCATTGGGCAGGGTGAACCACTTGTCGGCGATGGTGTCGCTGACCATAGGCGTGGCGATGGAGATCAGCAGCAGGAAGCCCCCCATGGGCAACACCGCCAGTTGCCCCCAACGCACTGCCTTGTTGAACAGCTCGCCATCGGTCTTGATCAACAGCCAGGCGGCACCGAGCATGATGTACAGCGCCGGCAGGGCCAGGGCGATCAATACCGCAAACAGGGTGCTGGTGGCATCGCCGGTGAGCCCGGTGACAAAGGCGCCCAGCATCCAGCCCTGACACACCGACGCCACCAGCGAGCCCACCGCAAACAGCGCGTTCCATTTGGCCTTGTGCTTGTCGCCGGCCTTCACCCGGAAATCGAACGACACCCCACGCAGGATCAGCCCCATCAACATGATGGTCACCGGCAGGTAGAGGGAAGTCAGCACAATGCCGTGGGCCTGGGGAAAGGCGATCAGCAGAATCCCCACCCCCAGCACGATCCAGGTTTCGTTGGCATCCCAGAACGGCCCGATGGCGGCCACCATCACGTCTTTCTGGTCGTCATCGGCAAAGGGCAGCAGCATGCCAATACCCAGGTCATAGCCGTCCAGAATCACATAGATCAACAGCGCCAGGCCCATGGCGCCGGCAAAGAACAGCGGAAGCCAGTATCCCAAATCCATCATGCGTCTCCTTCTGCCCGTTCAGCGTCCATGGCCCGTTGCTGGGGTGTCAGCGACAGGGAGCGAGCCGGCTTGGTGGCCAGATAGCGCAGCGCGGCGATATAAGACACCAGCAGGAAGGCATACAGCAGAATATAGCCAAACAAGGTACCGGCCAGGGTGGCACTGCTGTGATCGGCCACCACCTCTGAGGTGCGCAGCAGACCGTCCACCACCCAGGGCTGCCGACCGATTTCGGTCACGTACCATCCCGCCAGCACCGCCACCCAGCCGGAGAACGTCATCACCGACAGGGCCCGCAGCAACCACACCTGGGTATCGCGGTTTTCATCGCGATTACGGAACAGGCGCCAGGCGGCCCACCAGCCCACCAGCACCATCAGCATGCCTATCCCCACCATGACCCGGAACGCCCAGAACACTGGCGCCACCGGTGGGTGCTCGTCCTCGAACTCGTTCAGCCCCAGCAGCTCGCCGTCCCACTCATGGGTCAGCACCAGGCTGGCCAGCCCCGGTACCTTGATGGCCATATGGGTGGTCTTTGCCTCTTCATCGGGAAAACCGAACAGGGTCAGCGCCGCGCCCTTTTCCGTTTCCCAGATGCCTTCGATGGCGGCAATCTTGGCCGGTTGATGTTTCAGGGTGTTGAGCCCGTGCAGGTCACCAATCCACACCTGCAACGGCGCCAGCACCGCCGCCATCAGGGCGCCGGTGCGCATCACCTTCCAGGTGGCCGGACCATCCACACCACGCATGGCACGCCAGGCACTGATACCCATGATCAGGAAGGAGGCAGTCAACAGCGAGGCATTGAGCATGTGAGCAAAGCGATAGGGGAAGGACGGATTAAAGATCGCCGCCCACCAGCTTTCCACGAAGAAGACCCCCTCTTCGATCCGGTACCCGGCCGGGGTCTGCATCCAGGAATTGAGGCTGAGAATCCAGAACGCGGAGAAGGTGGTGCCCGCCGCCACCAGTGCCGTGGCGATCAGGTGAGTACGGTTGGACACCCGGTCCTTGCCAAACAGCATGATGCCCAGGAAGGACGCTTCCAGGAAAAAAGCGGTCAACACTTCATAACCCAGCAACGGCCCGGCGATGTTACCGGCCCTTTCCATGAAGCCGGGCCAGTTGGTGCCGAACTGGAAACTCATGGTGATACCGGACACCACACCGAGGGCAAAGCTGAGAGCAAAGATTTTTACCCAGAAGTAGTAGGCATACTCCCAGGCCTTGTCACCAGAAAAGGTGTATCGCAACCGAAAATAGAACAGTACCCAGCACAGGCCGATGGTGATGGTGGGAAACAGGATGTGAAAACTGATATTGGCGGCGAACTGCACCCTCGCCAAAAGGAACGGATCGAACTCCACGAGCACTTCCTCCTTGCAGACTCTCCCTGTGAATGTTTTGACATTCTGCTGTGAGGCTAGCACATACAATCGGCATGCGTATTAGACAAATTGCCCCATCTACTGTCGACCCGATATCAACTTGTCACATTCTGACCTCAGGGCAGCGGCAGCACCGGCTTCAGGGCCGGGTATCGGCCGCGGTAATCAAGCCAGGAAGACAGCGGCGTACTGGTATATTTCCGTTCGCTTTTGGTGGCTTTTGTCCAGACGTAAGAGCCGTCACCGGTATGTCGGAAACGGCGTTGCAGGAACAGGTCCTCTCCCTCCCGGGAAAATTCATGGGCCACGGCATCGTCATAATCGTCGCCGACCTGGTAGACCATCACCCGGACCAGCTTGTCCCAGACCATGGAAAACTGGCTGGCGCGGTGTAGAAAGCCCCTGTCGTCATATTCCAGTACATAGGCATAGGAAGGGCTGTTCGCTGTGCCACTTTCCACCACCAGTACCGGGGCGGCCCACAGCGACGCGCTCCAGACCAGCATGGCCGTGACGATAATTCTGTACATGCTTTCCCCCCGATCGGTCCGTTCGCCCACCCTACCATTCCCGGCCTGCCTTTTGAGCGACCCGCAACACATCCTGCCCTGCCCCCGTCTCCCGGCAGTCTGTTACTCTGTAGGGTGCAATATCGCCCTTTTTGCCCGGAGCCCTCATGACCCGCCCTCTCGGTTTCCAGTTCGATAACAGCTACAGCCGACTGCCCGACGACCTGTTCTCCCGCTGTCAGCCGCAGCCCGTGAAAAGCCCGGAGCTGGTGCTGTTCAATCGCGAGCTGGCCGGCGAGCTGGGCCTGGATGCCGATGCCCTGGACAACGCCACCGGCGCCGAACTCTTCAGCGGCAATACCCCCATCGAGGGCAGTGAGCCACTGGCCCAGGCCTACGCCGGCCACCAGTTCGGGCACCTGACCATGCTGGGCGATGGCCGCGCCATTCTGCTGGGGGAACAGCTCACCCCGGATGGCCAACGCCGGGACATCCAGTTGAAAGGCGGCGGGCGCACGGTGTTCTCCCGGGGGGGTGACGGCCGCGCCGCGCTGGGCCCCATGCTGCGTGAGTACATCATCAGTGAAGCCATGCATGCCCTGGGCGTTCCCACCACCCGGGCGCTGGCTGTGGTCGCCACCGGCGAACCGGTCGACCGGGAAACCGCCCTGCCCGGCGCCATTCTCACCCGGGTAGCCGCTTCCCACCTGCGCGTAGGCACCTTCCAGTACGCCGCCGGGCGCCAGAACCGCGCGCTGCTGGAAGCCCTGGTGGACTACACCCTGGATCGCCATTACCCGGACCACAAAAACAGCGACAACAAGGCGCTGGCGCTGTTCGAAGCGGTGATGGACAGGCAGATCGACCTGATCGTTCACTGGATGCGGGTGGGCTTTGTCCATGGCGTCATGAATACCGATAACGTGGCCCTGTCCGGCGACACCATCGACTATGGCCCCTGCGCCTTCATGGACCGTTTCGACACCGATACCGTGTTCAGCTCCATTGATCACCAGGGCCGCTACGCCTACGGCAACCAGCCCACTATTACCCAGTGGAACCTGGGCCGTTTCGCGGAAACCCTGCTGGTGCTGATTGATGATGACGTGGATACCGCCGTGGAAAAGGCCACCACCCTGTTAAAAAGTTTCACTGATCGCTATCGGGAAAAATGGCAGGCCATGATGAAGAAAAAGCTGGGCCTGTTCGGTGACGACCCGGTGGATGACAAACTGATTGCCGACCTGCTGGACTGGATGCAGAAACACCATGCGGACCATACCAACACCTTTCGCGACCTGATCGGCGGTGAATTGCCCAGCGCAAAGGTCTACAAAAACGAGGATTTTATTAACTGGCACCAACGCTGGCAGGTCCGCCTGAACCGCAATCGCAAGCCGGCCACATCGTCCTGGTGCCTGATGCGCAACCACAACCCGGCCGTGATTCCTCGCAACCACCTTGTGGAACAGGCCCTGACCGCCGCCACCGAACAGCATGACCTGGCCCCGACACGCGCCCTGCTGGGTGCCCTGGCAACCCCCTATGAAGACCGGGATGGTGAAGATCCCTATCGCCAGCCCCCGGCGCCGGGCGAGCAGGTCTACCAGACCTTCTGCGGCACCTGATCCTCTGTCAGCGGTAAAGGTTTACACCTGTAATCCGGCTACCGGAAAGAGTGACCGATCGGTCAGCCCTTAAAACACCCGGCTTGACTAACTGATCTGCTATTCGTTGCTGACAAAAGCACAACATAACTGCTTATAAAAACGACTTATTTTACCGCGTTTTCTCGACGATATTGCAGTGTTACACGTTTGGACTTTGTTCCATTCCCATCGTGTTTATTGCAAGGCTTTCGCCTCACCGAGCTGGCGAAATCAAGGAGAAACGCATGAGAACAATGAAACGAGCGGCAACATTTATCCTGGCCGGGACACTGATGATGGCGGCACAAACCGCATCAGCCACCATAAAACGGACCTTCTGTGTCTTCGATATCATCGGCGCCAACGGTGATACCTACAACATCATGAAGGACTACAAGACGGCGGCGGTCCAGTGGGGCGTGGATGTGGAACTCAAGCCCTACACCGATGAAAAGATTGCCTCGGAAGACCTCAAGGCAGGCCAGTGTGATGCCGCCGTGCTGACGGGTATCCGTGGCCGCCAATTCAACAGTTATACCGGCAGCATGGACTCCATCGGCGCCATCCCGAGCTATGATGCCATGCGAACCGTTATTGCAGTCATTGCCAGTAACAGCCCATCCGTCAACCAGCACCTGGTATCCGGCCCCTACGAGGTAGGCGGTGTGGCACCACTGGGCGCAGCCTTCCTGTTCCTCAAGGACCAGGAAATCGACACAGTGGAAGAACTGGCCGGCAAGTCCATTGCCGTTCTGGAATATGACAGTGCCCAGGCCAACATGGCGTCCCGGGTGGGCATGTCCCCGGTCATGTCCGACATCACCAACTTTTCCACCCGTTTCAACAATGGCTCCGTGGATATCTGCTTTGCCCCGGTGATGGGCTATTCCGCCCTGGAACTCTACAAGGGCATGGCCCCGGACGGTGGCATTCTCGATTACGTTCTGGGCCAGCTCAGCGCCCAGGTGATCCTTCGCCAGGACAAGTTCCCGGAAGGTTTCGGGCAAAAATCCCGCGAGTTCATGTACAGCCAGTTTGACCGTGCCATGCGACTCATTGATAACGCCAGCAGCGAGATCGATGACAAGTGGTGGATTCGTATTCCCGATGAGGACAAGCTGCGCTACGACGAGATGATGCGTGAAGCCCGTATCGACTTGACTCAAAAAGGCGTTTACAACAAGAACATGATGAGCCTGCTGCTCAAGGTCCGCTGCAAGGAAGAACCCTCCCGGGCGGAATGCATCAACCCGGTGGAGTAACCCTTTCCGGGGAGGCTCTGCCTCCCCTTCCCCCACGCCGACACTGACGCTTTTCTCGCTTATACTGAACACACTCCCGATTCGCAGGAGAGGTGACGGTGACAAGCGATACCTTCCCGCCCCCGACCAGCACCGCCCAGCGCCTGTGCCAGCGCTTTCTGCGAACCTGCGGCTGGAGCGTGGCGCCCTTTCCAGAGGTCGACAAGGCCATCATTGTCGGCGGCCCGCACACGTCCAACTGGGACGGTGTACTGGGCCTGACCGGCAAGACCGCCATCGGCCTGGACGCCCACATCATGATCAAGGAAGAGCTGTTCAAGGGGCCGCTCGGCGCCCTGCTGCGCCGGCTCGGCGCCATTCCCATCGACCGTTCACGGGCCGCCGGCATGGTGGAGCAGACCGTGGAGCAATTCGCCCGCCACGACCGGCTGTATATCGTGGTCACCCCGGAAGGCACGCGCAGTAGTGCCAGCCAATGGAAAACCGGTTTCTGGCACATTGCCAGGCAAGCCGGCATTCCCATCGTGGTGGCGCTGGCGGATTATGAAAGCCGGCGCATTATTTTTCCCACCGTGATGACACCCGGGGACGACCTGGACAGGGACATGCAGCAGCTCTACGAGATATTTGCCAGTGTCACCCCCAAACACCCGGACAAGCTGTCCGGCCCGGTGAAAGCCATCAGGGAGAACCGGAAATAGTCATCCGGGAGAGAGTGCACAGCGTGTTCAGGCACCGTTGGAGCCTTGCTTGCAAGGCGAAAGTTTCGTGCTATCCGAAACCTTCGCTTTGCGAGCAAAGCTCCAACGGAAGCGGTCTTCAGTGGCGCAGGGAGAATCTCATGGCAAAACCGCTGCGCTGCCACAGCCAGGCCACCAGCAGGGAGTGCACATTGATCAGCACCGCCAGCGACCATTCGAAACCATCTTCCATGGTGTCGTACCACTCAGGCCAGATGGCGCCCAGTATCACTGATGCAATGCCGACCAGCAGGGTAAAGCCGCACAGCATCAGCAGACGCTGCCCCCACCGCGGCCAGAGCCCCTGCCGCAACGAGCTGCTTAGCCCCAGTTGCGCGAGATAAGTCAGCCCAAAGAAACCGGTTACGCCGATACGGCGCAGCAGGTGAAACGTCTCCCCGATATGCCCCAGCACCACGGTATAGAGCGCCAGTAACACCGCCGAGCCCATGCCCAGCCACCACCAGACCCGTGGCGCCACGCCCTGCTGGTGCAGCCAGTAACGGTTGCCCAGCCAGAACAGCACCATCAGCACGCAGGCGGGTAGCATCATGCCCTTGAACACGAAGTAGGCGGTGCCGGATCGGGACGCACGGGAAATACTGGAACAGCCCTCGAACCAGGGCAGGCACCAGGGGATCAGCTGCTCACTGGCGGAGAGCAGGTAACAGACATGCATGGTCACCAACGGCAACAGGGCCGTGGCCCAGGCCAGGGGCGCCAAGCGGACGTGTGTTGGCGGCACTTGCATAGCGTCAGAGTAGCGCAAGACAACGCGCCATTACACCGGTCAGCGCACCCTCATCGCACCAACAAGCACCCAACCCAATGCATTGCGTAGGGTGCACTGAGCCTAAGGCGAACTGCACCAATCCGGCGCTTGAATGGTGCAGTTCGCCTTAGGCTCAGTGCACCCTACACTTTGGAAAGCGGCGGGGTTGCTATTACTCGCTAGCTTCCAGCTTGTCCTGGGTGCGCAACTCGAAATCGCTGGCGTCGTGACGTTCGTGAAGCTGGCTGGCCGGGTCGCCCCAGGCGCGGTTGACCATGCGCCCGCGTTTCACTGCCGGGCGTTCGGCAATCTGCTGTGTCCAGCGCAGCACATGGGTATAGGTATGCGCTTCGATAAATTCCGCCGCCTCGTACACCTTGTTGGTCACCAGCGCGCCGTACCAGGGCCAGATGGCCATATCGGCAATGGTGTATTCACTCCCCGCAATGTACTCGTTGTCCGCCAACTGACGATCCAGCACATCCAGTTGCCGCTTGATCTCCATGGTGTAACGGTTGATCGGGTATTTGTACTTCTCCGGCGCGTAGGCATAGAAATGGCCGAAGCCCCCGCCCAATAGCGGCGCACTGCCCATTTGCCAGAAAAGCCAGTTAAGCGTTTCGGTGCGACCGGCCACATCCGTGGGCAGGAACTCACCAAACTTTTCCGCCAGGTAGAGCAGGATATTGCCGGACTCGAACACCCGTTGAGGCGGGTCCATGCTGTGATCCATCAGGGCGGGTATCTTGGAGTTGGGGTTCACGTCCACAAAGCCGCTGCCAAACTGGTCACCTTCGGTGATCTTGATCAACCAGGCATCGTATTCCGCCTGCTTGTGCCCTTTCGCCAGCAGCTCCTCCAGCATCACCGTGACCTTCACGCCGTTGGGGGTGGCCAGGGAATATAACTGCAACGGGTGTTTGCCCACCGGCAGGGCCTTGTCA
>JAKSCQ010000113.1 GCA_022360555.1 Pseudomonadales bacterium | reverse complement strand
GTTGACGGTTTTGCCCAGCTTGGTGGCCAGTTGCGCCATACCACGGTTGTGGTCCAGACGGGTCATGGCAGTAAACTGGCGGGGGTTGATGTCCGGCGCGTTGCGCTGGGCGATCAGGGCATTGGTGTTGGCCGGGTTGCCGACAACCAGGACCTTGATGTCCTTGCTGGCGTTGTCGTTGATGGCCTTGCCCTGGGCGGAGAAGATTGCTGCGTTAGCTTCCAGCAGGTCTTTACGCTCCATGCCCGGACCACGCGGACGAGCACCAACCAGCAGCGCGTAATCGGCGTCTTTGAAGGCCACGTTGGCATCGTCGGTACCTTCGATACCGGCAACCAGCGGGAAGGCACAGTCTTCCAGCTCCATGATGACGCCTTTCAGCGCTTCCAGCGCCGGAGTGATTTCCAGCAGCTGCAGAATAACGGGCTGGTCCTTGCCGAGCATGTCGCCGGAGGCGATGCGGAACAGCAGGGAGTAGCTGATTTGGCCAGCGGCGCCGGTGACGGCTACGCGTACGGGTGCTTTCATGAACAATCTCCTAGCTTGAATTCGGGAGAGGTGGCTGAAACCGAGGGAACCTCTGAGCAATGCCGTTGGTGAGCGACATGGGTCAGGGGTCCCGGACGGCGCGCATTATAAAGGAAGCGCCTGCCTATTCATACTTGCGCTAAATCCCTGTGATTGGCAGGGACTTACCGGGGAGAAAGGGATGCACGATTGGGATGTCATAGTGGTCGGGGCCGGGCAGGCGGGTTGTGCGGCCGCCTGGGACCTGGCGGCGGCGGGATGGCGTACTCTGGTGCTTTCCCGGCCCGCCGGACACGGCAAACCCTGTGCCGGCGGCATCACCGCCAAGACCCTGAACCGCTACCGTTTTTCCATCAGCCCGGTGATTCGCGAATCCATTGACGCCCTGACTGTCAGTCACTTCCCCGGTCGGGAAAAGACTCTGCGGGCCGGGCGGCAATTCTGTGTCATGACCGAAAGGGCGGAGCTGGACGCCTACTGCGCCCGCCAGGCAGAGGAGAGGGGCGCCAGCTTCGCCACAACCCGGGGCCTGCATACCGTGACCCAGAATGCCCGGGGGGTCACGGTAGCGACCCGCGAAGGGCATCAATTCACCGCCGCCACCGTGATTGCCGCCGATGGCGCCCACAGTCAGGTCAGAAAACTGCTCGGTGAATCCCGCCATGACGGGGCGGTGGCCATCGAAGGGTGCGTGCCGTGCAGCGAACTGGACCATTATCCGGGAATGACACTGGATTTCGGCGCCATTGCCGGCGGCTACGGCTGGCTGTTTCCCAAGGGCGACCACGTCAATGTGGGGCTGTATGTATGGAAGAGTGGTGCGGCGGCCACCACGCGCCAGGCTCTGCGACATTACAGTCGGCAACGGCTGGGTGTGGCACCGCAGACCATGGTGGGTTATCCGCTGGGGACCTGGTTGCCGCGAAGTCGTCTGATGCAGGGGCGGGTGCTGTTTACCGGTGATGCCGCCGGCTGTACGGAAGTGCTGCTGGGCGAGGGGATTTACGGGGCCGTCCTGAGCGGGCAACTGGCAGCGCAGGCGGTCGTCTCCGGCGTGCCGGACAGCTACCCGTCACTGATGGCCGCCT
>JAKSCQ010000092.1 GCA_022360555.1 Pseudomonadales bacterium | reverse complement strand
TTTGCCCGAAATAATCCTCGACCGCTCTCCCTCTTCTCACTACACATTCATAAAGCCTTATGATTCACTGCCGCTGACAGCCGAACAACCAGGTACTCCATGCCCACTCTAAAATGCCCCAGCTGCAACCAGCCCCTTACCCCCGCCGGCAACGGCTGGCGTTGTGACAATGGCCACCAGTTCGACCGCGCGCGGCGGGGGTATACCAACCTGTTGCTGGCGCAGCATCGCCGGTCCCGTTCCCCAGGGGACGACAAGGCGATGGTGCGGGCGCGCACGGATTTTCTTGAGTTGGGGCGTTATCAGCCATTGGTGGATGCGCTGCTTGCCGACTTGCCCCGGGACAATACGCCCTGGCTGGATGTGGGCTGTGGTGAGGGCTGGTATACCGCGCAGTTTGCCCAGCGGCTGGGTGCCGAGAATGGTGTGGGCGTGGATATTTCCAAGTTTGCGGTGGATGCCGCTGCCAAACGTGACAAGGCACTGACCTGGCTGGTGGCCAGTGGTGCCCGCTTGCCCTTGTTTGACCAGAGCATGGACCGCGTGTTCGTGCTGTTCACCAAGCTCTTTGTGGAAGACCTGGCACGGGTTCTGAAACCGGGCGGTGAACTGATTGTAGTTGGCACCGGAAGCGCTCATCTGCTGCCCCTGCGCGAAGCCCTGTATGACGATGTGCGCGAATCCGGTTTTGATGCGGGGCGTTTTCTGGATGCCCGTTTCGTTGCACAAAACGAGCAGGAAGTGATCTTCGACTGGATACCGGACAACGAGGAAGAGCTACGCAACCTGCTGACCATGACCCCCCACCACTGGCGCGCCCGTCCCGAGGCCAAGGCCGGGGTGGGCCGGCTGGCGGGGCAGGCGATGACGGCGCATTTTGTGGTTCAACACTGGAAAAAAATTAATAGTGAATAATTAATAACGTTGCGGGATGAGTTTTCTATTCTGCAACGCAAAGAGGCCGCGCCCAAAGCAGGGGCGCGGCCCCTTTTCGCTCTAATTCCACAATTATTCAACCGCGCAACTACTAACTATTCATTATTAATTATTCATTGCTTTCCCATCACCCGCTCCAGGTACTCCAGCAGATGATTGGCATTACTCACCGGTGCCCGATAGGCCAGATGTCCGTCCGGGCGCATTAGCCACAGGCGGCTGCCGGCGCCGAAGGCGGCGGCGAAATCGCCCTGGTGGTCCTGCCAGATGCGGGTGGTGCCTTCGTGGGGCATGTGCTCGGCACGGGTATGACGGTCCACAATCACCGTCAGGTGAACCCGGTCGCGGTATTCCTGACCCAGGCGATCACTCAGTGCGTACAGCACCAGGTGCTCGCTGTGCTCCGGCACTTCGTTAAGCTGCAGCAAAAGATGGTGAACCGGTTTGCGCAACAGGTCGTGTAGCTGGTGCAGGTGGCCGGTGCGCACGGATTTCATGGCCGCATCCGGGAGACGGTCACCGGGCAGGGGGCCATGGTGCCGCCAGCCCACATCCGCTTCCGGCCCGCTGGTGACCAGCGGCGACTGGCGATAGTGCACATCCAACTGGCTGGCGGTGCGCAGAATGCGGCGGGACACGCCTACCCTTCCGCCAGCCAGTTTCAGCAGGGAGTCGCGGGTGCGACGCAGCATGGGCAGCTTGACCAGCGAGGCTCGCGACAGCAGGTCCACGCCGTTGAGCATTTTTTCCGCCACGGGCCGGCGCTCCTGTTCATAACTGTCCAGCAGCTCTCCGTTACCGTAGCCCTTCAGGTAAAAGGCCAGTTTCCAGCTCAGGTTGAAGGCGTCGGCCAGGCCGGTATTCATGCCCTGGGCCCCCAGCGGGCTTTGCACATGGGCGGCATCGCCGGTCAGGAAAACCCGGTTGCGACGAAAATGGTTGGCCAGCCGCCGCTGGACAGAGAACTGGCTGAGCCAGCGAGGGGTGCCCAGCTCCGGGGCTTCCCCCAGGATCGCTGCCAGCCGTTCCTGGAATGGCGCCAGACTCAGCGGCGGCTCCGGGGCGTCTTGGCGGGCCATGATCAGTCGCCAACCCCGGGGCAACGGCAGCGCGATCAGCAGGCCGGCTTCCTGCAGAAAACCGTGGGAGCTGTCCGCCCGCCAGGGCGCCTGCCAGTCCACATCCGCCAGCAGGAAATGCTCGCTGTAGTCCACACCCCTGAAGCCGATACCCAGTTGCTGGCGCACGGTGGAGCCGACACCATCGGCGCCCACCAGCAGCGAGCAGTCCACCGTTTCCACCGCCACCCCCTGGCGAATCCGGGCACGTACACCGCTGCCATCCTGGGTGAAATCCAGCAGCTCGGTACCGCGAACCAGATCACCGCCCAGCGCCTTGTAGCGTTCCATCAGGCTCGCTTCCACCTGCGACTGGGGGCAGCTCAGCACCCAGGGGTAAGGGGCCTCCAGGCTGGTCAGGTCCAGATCGAACAGGAACCCCTTGTCGCCGTAGACGGCTATCGACTTGAGGATTTTGGAAGCCTTGCGGATGGGGGCCAGCACTTCCAGGGCGGCAAAAATTTCCAGAGAGCGGGCATGCAGGCCCAGCGCCTTCGAGTAAGGCGAGGGTTGTTCCAGCCGGTCGATGATGCAGCAGCGAATCCCGTGCCGTCGCAGGCCGATCCCCAGTGTCAGGCCGGTGGGGCCGGCCCCGACAATCAGCACCTGCGGTGTGCGGTTCCCGATAATGGCGATGGTACACTCTCCTTATGACATCAGCGCTATAGCGCCCCCGGCAAGAGCCCTATCATGACACAGGCCCCACGCAAAATTATCCACGTGGATTGCGACTGTTTCTACGCGGCGGTGGAGATCCGTGATGATCCCGCGCTGCGCGGTCGCCCCGTGGCCGTGGGCGGCGATCCCCAGCGCCGCGGGGTCATTGCCACCTGCAATTATCCTGCCCGCCGGTTCGGCGTGCATTCGGCCATGTCATCCTCCCAGGCGCTGCGGCACTGCCCGGAACTGATCATTCTGCCGCCCAATTTCGACAAGTACCGCAAGGTCTCCACCCAGATCCACGACATCTTCCGGCGCTACACCCACCTGATCGAGCCGCTCTCCCTGGACGAGGCCTTTCTGGATGTGAGCGACAGCAAACAGTTTGATAATAGCGCCACCCGCATTGCCGAGGCATTACGGCAGGACGTCCGACAGGAAATCGGCATTACCGTGTCCGCCGGGGTGGCGCCCAACAAGTTTCTGGCCAAGGTGGCCAGCGACTGGCGCAAGCCGGACGGCCTGATGGTGATTCCGCCGGCGCAAGTGGAAGACTTTGTCGCCGCCCTGCCGGTGAAGAAGATTTCCGGCGTGGGCCGGGTCACCGCCGAGCGCATGGCCAGCCTCAACCTGCACACCTGTGGCGACCTGCAACGGCTGAGCCGGCTGGAGCTGGCCCAGCACTTCGGCAGCTTCGGGGAGCGGCTCTATCACCTGGCACGGGGCGAGGATACCCGCCCGGTGCAGACCAGCCGGCGGCGCAAGTCGGTGTCCGTAGAGCGCACCTATGACCACGACCAGCCCACCCTGACAGCGTGGCTGCGGGAGCTGGACGGGCTGGTGGAAAAACTGAAGGCACGCTTTGCCCGACTGGACCAGCACTACCTGATCAGCGGGCTCACGGCGAAGGTGAAATATCAGGATTTTGTCAGCCTGAGCTGTGACAAGGCCGGCAATGACCTGGACCCGGCCCATTTCGAGGCACTATTGCGCGAACTCTGGGACCGCCGCCAGGGGCCGGCCCGGCTATTGGGCATCGGCGCCCGCCTGCGCGACCTCAAGGCCCCGCAGCAGCCGGACCTGTTCCCGGAAGAAAGGGAAAAAGCGCTCCGCCAGCAGCGTAACCGGCTGTAAAAATCAGCTGCAAGCTACAAGCCACAACACGATTCGCGCGCAATTGCCAACGAATTGGCCTGGGAGCCGCACTTTAAACGTAGTAACAATCAGGAAGCCTCCAGAAAACAAGAGTGGACACTTCTCCGAACGTGTTTGGCAGCCCTCAGCGCGGAACTGAAGATCCGGGCCGGCACCCACGCCATCCCCGCGTTGTAACTTGAAGCTTGTCGCTTGCTGCTTTCAGTGCAAACGCTGGCTGATGGGGTCCTGCAAGTGAGGCGGGATCAGGCCGTACATCAGCTCACGGCCACGGCGCTGGACCGGCTCCATCTGGGCGTCCAGGTAGGCATCCAGGGTGGCCACGCAGGTGGCACAACGGCTGACGCTGTCGCCGTCCGGATGTTCACAGGCCTCTTTCACCGCCTGCTCCAGTTGATTGAGGTACTTGAGCAACATGGTTTGCTCCTGCTTGCCAAGATCGCGGGCTCTTCGTTAACCGACTGAGTCTGGCAGGTGTTCGCGTCATTTGTATGACACGCCCGTTCAGGCTCCTCCCGAGTCATGCAGTCAGTGTGCCAGACTCATGAGGATTCCGACGCGCTCCCGGCCCCGACCGTTCCCGGGTAAATTGTAAAAAAAGCTGTCGAGCCCCATTGCAACTCTTCACTCACAAGGATTGTCATCTGCGGTACTCTTGGAAAGAGTCGCTGTCTTTACCATGGACAGCGACAATTTCACCGCCCTGCGGGCAGCAAGGCGGCTACATTTGTCCGAATAACGATGATTGGCGATGGACCCGACCCTATGACCGAAACGGTATCCACCATTGTTGCCCCGGAAGGCAGTCTGGAAGTGCTCAGCCAGCACGAAGTCGAGCGCCTGCGAGACACCTCCGGCAGTGGCCTGCACGAGCTGCTGCGCCGCTGCGCCCTGGCGGTGCTCAACTGCGGCACCCCCACCGACGACAGCCGCCAGGTGCTGGAAACCTACCGGGACTTTGATATCGAGGTCATTCAGGAAGACCGGGGGCTGCGTCTGAAACTGGACAATGCCCCCGCCGGCGCCTTCGTGGACGGCCGCATGATCCGCGGGATCCGCGAGCACCTGTCCGCGGTGCTGCGCGATATCGTCTATGTGGCCAACGAGATCCAGAACAACGACAGCTTCGACCTGGACAACAGCCAGGGCATCACCAACGCCGTCTTCCACATCCTGCGCAATGCCGGGGTGCTCAAGGCCGGCGCCGCGCCCAACATGGTGGTGTGCTGGGGCGGGCACAGTATTTCCCGCGAAGAGTACGACTACAGCAAGAGCGTGGGCTATCAGCTTGGCCTGCGTCACAAGGATATCTGCACCGGCTGCGGTCCCGGCGCCATGAAGGGGCCCATGAAGGGCGCCCATGTGGCCCATGCCAAGCAGCGCTTCAAGACAGGCCGCTATCTGGGCATTTCCGAGCCCGGCATCATCGCTGCCGAGGCCCCCAACCCCATCGTCAACGAGCTGGTCATCATGCCGGACATCGAAAAGCGGCTGGAGGCCTTTCTGCGCGTGGGGCACGGCATCATCGTCTTCCCCGGCGGCGTGGGCACCACCGAGGAAATCCTCTACCTGCTGGGCGTATTACTGCACCCGGACAATGCGGACATGCCCCTGCCCATGGTGCTCACCGGCCCGGCCAGCAGCGCGGATTACTTCCGCCAGGTGGATGCCTTCATCCGCTACACCCTGGGCGACGCCGCCGCCGAGCGCTACCAAATCATCATTGATGACCCGGAAGCCGTGGCCCTGGCCATGTGCCACGGCATCGACCGGCTTACCCTGTTCCGGCGCGATAATGACGACGCCTTCTACTTCAACTGGCGTCTGAACATCCCGCTGACCTTCCAGCAGCCCTTCCTGCCCACCCACGAGGCCATGGCGAGCCTGAACCTGAATGCCGACCAGCCGGTCCACGAACTGGCCGCCAACCTGCGCCGCGCCTTCTCCGGCATCGTGGCGGGCAACGTGAAGGAACACGGCATCCAGGCCATCGAACAGTTTGGCCCCTACCGACTGCATGCACCGGGCGAACTGATGACCCACCTGGACGAATTGCTGAAAGCCTTCGTGGACCAGCACCGCATGAAACTGCCGGGCAGTCATTACGAGCCGTGTTATGCGTTGGTGGGGTGACAACAAGCTACAACGCGATTCTGATTGGATTGTTACCCAACGCAAGAGGCCGCGACCAAAGAGTGGACGCGGCCTCTTGCGTTAAGCAGCCACAACGTTCTGTTGCGTTGCAGCTTGTAGCTTGAAGCTTGTTGCTGCTCTTACCGCGGCTGCATGCGGATACCGCCATCGATACGGATGGTT
>JAKSCQ010000238.1 GCA_022360555.1 Pseudomonadales bacterium | reverse complement strand
GTTGGAGGTGGCACGTTATCTGGGTAGACCTGTCGAGTCCTGAGATGCCTGATCGCCCGATGGGCGATTTCCGCGCAAGCGCGGTTCGCACCTCAAGAGGCCGTATTCGCTTCGCTCACCCCTTCGGGGCCGCCCTCCGGGCGTTACGCCGCTACGCTCCGTTCCTACAGCGGCTTCGTAGAAAGCACCGGGGTTGGGGAACTTTTCAGACCTTCCCAATCCAACCCATCGCAACTCGCAACTCGCAACTCGCAACTCGCAACTCGCAACTCGCAACTCGCAACTCGCAACTCGCAACTCGCAACTCGCAACTCGCAACTCGCAACTCGCAACTCGCAACTCGCCACTCGCAACTCGCAACTCGCAACTCGCAACTCGCAACTCGCAACTCGCAACTCATCGCTCGTCGTAGATTATTTGTGTCCTGATGTCAGCAGGCATTGCATAAGCACGGCGTTTTCGTGTCCGTCGCCCAGGCGGTAGTAGTTCTTCCTTAGCCCGCACACTTCAAATCCCAGACTCCGGTACAGGGACTGGGCCGGCAGGTTGCTTTCGCGTACTTCCAGGTAAATCACGCTCATGGCATCGGCACGGGCATCGCGGATCGCCTGTTGTAACAGGGCGCGGGCGATGCCTCGGCGCTGCCGGGCCGGTGAGACGGCGATGTTCAACACATGGGTTTCGTCGAGGATGCGCGAGAGGATCAGGAAGGCCACCGGTTCATCATTCTCGGTGACCACCTGACACAGATAGTTGGCATTGCCCAGGCAGTCGCGGAAGTGGGGGCTGCTCCAGGGCGTGAGCTGGGTGGCCTTTTCAATGGCAAGCACTGCCTCCAGGTCTTCCTGTTCCATGTCCCGGACGGCCCCGGGCAGGATGCCGGGATCAGTCGCCATGGAAACCGTGCTCCTGCATGGCCTGCCAACTCGCCTTCTTGTGAATACCGGGCTCGGCCAGCATTTCTGCCAGGCTGCTGATCACCAGCGCCGGTCTGCCGCCCAGTTCAAACGGTTGATAACGCGGCTGCCCGAACAGGGCTTCACCCAGGGATTCCGGCAGGCACAGCAGTACCCGCTCACCGCCGGCCTGCTCGCACAGGCCGGTCACAAAGGCCGACAGGGCCTGGGAAGCCTCTTCGGCCTGCATGGGCTGCTCCGTGAGCGGACAGAAGAAGCGGCGTGGTCGCTTCGGGCGTCCCTGGAACAGGGCCAACAGGTTGGCCATGAGCGGCGCTTCAAAGCGCCCCAGCCCCGGCGCCTGACTGTCTTCCTGGGCGCACAGCAGCCAGGTGTTGCTGCCCAAATGCGCTTCCAGGGTAAAGGTCAGCCCCTGGCCCTGGCGCGGTGACGGACTCGGTCGAGCCTCGGGCTCGGCGGGTTCGGGGGGGGCCACCCGCTCCGGCGGCACCGGCGGGGCCTGTCTGGCTTCAGGAGCAGGCGTCTCTGCCGGCGCGGGCTCGACTGGACGGGCTGTGGCCGGCTCCGGTGCCGCAGGTTGCACGTCCTCGTCCGGGTCGGGCCAGTCCAGCAAGGGAGATGGCGCGGCACCAGGCAACGGCCCCCGGGCCACCCAGGGGGTCAGCCCCAGGGCCTTGAGATAACTTTGTCGCTGGGCTTCATTCATGGGGCGCTCCGCGCCGGCTTGCACGCATACACGCTACACGCTGACACGCCATGTCCGAATGTCGCGTGCCAGCATGATGTATAAAAGCGTTCTTCCGGCTGAACCATAAGATCTGCAGCACAACGTATGCCGGCAAAGAGCCGGCACTCAGCATTGTCCACTCACACGCCAATCCGTCAGTGTACTGACACGCCCTGTCTGCGTGTTGCGTGCCAGCGTGATGCGTGCAAGCGCCTTTCATACGTCCGCCGCCTGCGGATGGGCCCGTTCCAGGCCAGCGGCGAAGTGATTCAGCGCATTCAGGTAGGCCTTGGCGGAAGCGGTGATGATGTCCACGTCCGCTCCATGACCGTTGACGATACGCCCGCCTTTTTCCAGTCGTACGGTCACTTCCCCCTGGCTGTCGGTGCCAGCGGTGATCGCGTTGACGGAGTACAGTTGCAGGGTGCTGTGGCTTTGTGCCAGTTGCTCGATGGCCTTGAAGGCCGCATCCACGGGCCCGGCACCGGCGGCGGTGGCTTCCTGCTCCTGCCCGTCGATGGCCAGCACGATGCGCGCTTCCGGGGTTTCCCCGGTGCGGGCGAACGCATCCAGCAACACCAGCTTGAAGCGTTCCTCTTCGGCGGCCTTTTTGGTATCACTGACCAGCGCCTGCAGGTCTTCATCGAACACTTCGTGTTTCTTGTCGGCCAGGTCCTTGAAACGCTGGAAGGCCTCATTCATGGCCGCTTCTGAGGCGAAAGTAATGCCCAGCTCGTCCAGGCGGGCGCGGAAGGCGGCACGGCCGGAGTGCTTGCCCAACACCATGCGGTTGGTGTGCCAGCCCACATCCTCGGCGGACATGATTTCGTAGGTCTCGCGGTGCTTGAGTACGCCGTCCTGGTGAATCCCGGATTCGTGGGCAAAGGCGTTGGCGCCGACGATGGCCTTGTTGGGCTGCACCGGGAAGCCGGTGATCTGCGACACCATTTTCGAGGTGGGCACGATCTCGCGGGCCTCGATGCCGGTGTCCACATTGAACAGGTCCTGGCGAGTGCGCACCGCCATGACGATCTCTTCCAGGGAGGCATTGCCGGCCCGCTCCCCCAGGCCATTGATGGTGCACTCCACCTGCCGGGCACCGGCCTGTACCGCCGCCAGGGAATTGGCCACGGCCAGCCCCAGATCGTTGTGGCAGTGCACGGAAAACACCGCCTTGTCGGCGTTGGGGATGCGGGTCAGCAATTGACCGATGGTGTGGCCGAACTGCTCGGGGATGGCGTAACCCACGGTGTCGGGGATGTTGATGGTGGTGGCGCCGGCGTCGATCACCGCTTCGATGATGCGGCAGAGAAAGTCCAGCTCCGAACGGCCGGCATCCTCACAGGAAAACTCCACGTCACCCATGTGGTTACGGGCATGCTTCACCGCCGCCACGGCGTGCTCGATGACCTGGTCCGGCTCCAGCCGCAGCTTGTGCTGCATGTGAATCGGGCTGGTGGCCAGGAAGGTGTGAATACGGCCGGACTCAGCCCCGGCCAGGGCTTCGGCCGCCCGGTCGATGTCGGCAGCCTTGGCCCGGGCCAGGGAACAAACGGTCGACTCACGCACAGTATCGGCAATGGCCTTCACCGAGCGGAAATCCCCCTGGCTGGCGATGGCGAAACCGGCTTCGATTACATCCACCCGCATCCGCTCCAGGGCCTTGGCAATACGCAGCTTTTCGTCCTGGTCCATGGTCGCGCCAGGGCTCTGCTCCCCGTCACGCAAGGTGGTATCGAAAATAATCAGGCGATCTTTGCTCATTGGGGTCTCTCGCAAAATAAGGGCTACAGCCAAGCGGACAACAGTTGCAACTTGTAACGTGCTCCTGGGCGTCTGTAATGGCTTAAGTCTACACCAGTCGCAGGGCACTCAACACGGCTTCGCGCAGCGCTTCCGCCACCTCTCGGCCCTTGATTCCCTCAGCCAGTCGCAGGGTCTTGCCGTCCACCTTGGCCTGCAGGCTCAGATACTCCGTTTTGCGCCCTTCGCTGGTGCTGCTCATGCCGGCATGCAGGCTGACCTGCTCTGCCCGAAGCAACCGCCCTTCACGACGGTAGAGGGGCAGCCCCAACCAGCGCCGGACGATTTTCACCTCACTGCCCCGCACCCACACCTGGAGACTGCGCCCCAGAGTAAACAGTGCACTGAACACGATCAGATACCCCACCAGCGCAAAAATGCCGCCCATGAAGTAAAGCATGATGCCTTCCGATGCTGCCGCGATGATCAGGCCGGTGCCGACCCCGGCGAAAATACCCCCAAAGGCCAGCAACCCCAGTTTCATGGGCAGATGGCGCCAGGCACGGCTCTCCAGGTAGAGCCCCTGCCCGGTCTGCTCCACATGAATCTGCTCGCTGGCGGATGCCACCGCCTCCAGCTTTCGCTCACGACGGTCCGCCCGGACATGGGATTCCGGCAGCTGGAAACGGCTAACACCGGTACCGGCCACCACCGGGACCTCCCAGCTCCGCTTCAATTCCCGCCCGGCCAGTTCCCCTTCCACAGCCACACGCCAGCGGATCCAGTCCTGCCGGCCAGAAAGACTCCGCTCACGTTCGCGGGTGCCGGGCTGGTCTGCGGGGGCATCAAAACAGAACTGGATATCGGTGCCATTCTGCCGGGGTAAACAGTAGGCCCGCTGACTGGTCTGCCAGAGAACGGACTCGCGGGTCTTGCGGTCTTTTCCGGAGCCGCTGTAATAACAACGGATACAACTGAGCCAGATCGTTAATGAAGCGTCCTCCGGCACCGCTCTGCCCAGATGAATCTGCCCACCCACCTGGCCACCGGCCTGCCCGGGTTCCGGGTCCATTGCCAGCGGGGTGGGGCCGAAAAACCGGTAGTTCTGGCGCATTTTCCAGCCAGCAAAGGCCATGCCGGCCCCCACCAACGGAAACAGCAGCACCATAAGGATCATGTAATCGCCACGGCTCACCTCCTTCCAGACCTCCAGATAGGCCGGCGAAGGCAGCAGAATGAAAATGGCGCCAAACCCCACCATAAACCAGTGACCGGATTTTTCCTGACTGGAATAAAACCCGGTTTCTGACACCTGCGCAGCCTCCTTGCTGCCACGGCGCATCAGGAACATGATCCCCGCCCCCACCAGGGCAAACACCCCACCAAACGTGAACCCGAAGATGACCGACCCCCAGCGGAAGGTACGATCCAGGTAGGCTTCATGGGGCGCCTCCGGGTTGACCCAGGCCAGCACGGTGCGACCCCGCTGGCGCGCGCGATCAATGCGTCCGTATAGCTGCTGCCAGTAATCACCGAAGTTGTCAGAACCGCTATACTGACTGACCTGATCACTGGTGTAGTCCACCCCCCGGAAACGATAGCGGTAACTGGCACTGACGCTGTAGGTGGTCGAACCGTCGGAGCGATGGGAATGCAACGTGCTGCTCAGAACCGTGGCCGGCACCCGCTCCCAGTTACTCGAGCCGATGTATTTCCCGATGGGCACCAGCGCCACAAAAACCATCACCGCCAGTCCGGCCGCCAGAAAGATACCGCCGAACAGGTAACCGCCAAAACCGCCTTTATTCTTCTGTTTGTTCTCGTCGACCGACACAATGCGCTCCCCCCTTGAGCAAGCCCCACAGCACCACCCCACTGATGGCGCCGTAGAGATGGGCATTCACATAGACACGCCCGTTAATCCAGTCTTGCAGATAATTCACGTCATAGCCGGGCATGTGTTCACTGACCAGACGCCCCACAATCACCGCCAGCACCACAGAATGCAGCACCGGGTTCCCCTTCCAGCCGAGCAGCAGGCACAGGATCAACAAGCCGTGCAGGATGCCGGACAAGCCCACATAGTGCATCAGCTGACCATCAATAAGATAAAGCGCCAGACCTGACATAAGGCCACAGAACAACAGCCAGCTCCAGAACCTGAAACGGTCAAGAAGATCGTCAAAGAAATAACCGCACAGCAACAACCCGGCCAGATTGAGCAGCAAATGCCAATGATTCAGGTGCACCAGATGACAGGTAAAAATACGCCACGCCTGCCCCCCTTCGATAGCCGCCCGATCAAACGCCAGCCACGGATTCACCCACTGATGGGCAAAGCCCAACACCGCCAGCACCACCGCAAAGGCAATAAATTGGGGACGCAGTTTTTTGTCTCTGGGCTGCATGGAGATACCGGCTGAAATTGAAGGGGTATTAAGCCACAAGCTGCAAGCTGCAAGCTACAAGGCGCGGGATGGATTGTACCGATACTGGCAGACAGTGCCCGCGATCCGAAGTCAACGGCGCGGCGCATGCGCTAGTGGTTTGGCAGCGACGTCGAATCGCGTTGCATCTTGTAGCTTGAAACTTGAAGCTGTCTTTAAAAAAGAAAACCCCGCACAAGGCGGGGTTTTCTCGGAGCATGTTACGAGGGGCTGATTACATCATGCCGCCCATACCGCCCATGCCACCCATGCCGCCCATGTCCGGGGCAGCCGGGGCGTTTTCTTCCGGCTTGTCAGCCACCATGGCTTCGGTGGTGATCATCAGGCCAGCCACGGAAGCGGCCGCCTGCAGCGCGGAACGGGTTACCTTGGCAGGATCCAGGATACCCATTTCCAGCATGTCACCGTACTCACCGGTGGCCGCGTTGTAGCCGTAGTTGCCGGAACCGTTACGCACTTCCTGAACGATCACGGACGCTTCAGCACCGGCGTTGAAGGCGATCTGACGCAGCGGGGCTTGCAGGGCGCGGATCGCGATGGCGATACCGGCGTTCTGCTCTTCGTTGTCACCCTGAAGGTCACCCATGTTGGCCAGGGCGCGCACCAGAGCAACACCACCGCCCGGTACCACGCCTTCTTCTACCGCCGCACGGGTGGCGTGCAGGGCGTCGTCGACGCGGGCTTTCTTCTCTTTCATTTCCACTTCGGTGGCAGCACCGATCTTGATCACAGCAACGCCGCCGGCCAGCTTGGCCACACGCTCTTGCAGTTTTTCCTTGTCGTAATCAGAAGAAGAGTTTTCGATTTCCTTGCGGATCTGCTCCACACGGGCATCGATGTCTGCCTGCTGGCCAGCGCCGTCGACAATGGTGGTGTTTTCCTTGTCGATGTTGACCTTCTTGGCGGTGCCCAAGTCTTCCAGGGAGGCATTTTCCAGGCTCAGGCCCACTTCTTCGCTGATCACGGTGCCACCGGTGAGGATGGCGATATCCTGCAGCATGGCCTTGCGGCGGTCACCGAAGCCCGGCGCTTTTACCGCCGCGCACTTGATGATGCCACGCATGTTGTTCACCACCAGCGTGGCCAGCGCTTCGCCTTCGATGTCTTCGGCGATGATCATCAGCGGCTTGCCTGCCTTGGCCACGTTTTCCAGCACGGGCAGCAGTTCACGGATGTTGGAGATCTTCTTGTCCACCAGCAGGATGAAGGGGTCTTCCAGCTCCACCTGCATTTTTTCCTGGTTGTTGATGAAGTAGGGGCTCAGGTAGCCACGATCGAACTGCATACCCTCAACAACATCCAGCTCGTTCTGCAGGGACTGGCCTTCTTCAACGGTGATCACCCCTTCCTGGCCCACTTTTTCCATGGCCTGGGCAATGATTTCACCCACGGACTTGTCAGAGTTGGCAGAAATGGTACCCACCTGCTCGATGCTCTTGGCACTGTCACAGGGCGTGGAGAGCTTCTTCAGCTCGGCAACAACGGCCTCAACCGCCTTGTCGATACCGCGCTTCAGATCCATGGGGTTCATGCCCGCGACAACGGACTTCAAACCTTCGTTGACGATGGCCTGGGCCAGCACGGTAGCCGTGGTGGTACCGTCACCGGCTTCGTCGTTGGCTTTGGAGGCGACTTCCTTCACCATCTGCGCGCCCATGTTCTCGAACTTGTCTTCCAGTTCGATTTCCTTGGCCACGGACACACCATCTTTGGTGATATTCGGCGCACCGAAGGATTTTTCCAGTACCACGTTACGGCCTTTCGGGCCCAGGGTTACCTTGACGGCGTCAGCCAGAATGTTAACGCCTTTGGCCATACGGGCACGGGCGTCATCACGAAACAGTACTTCTTTAGCCATGGTTCTTTACCTCTGCGAAATCGGGATTATTAACTGCCTTTAGCCTTCAGGGATTAACCTTCAATGACGGCCAGGATTTCGGATTCGCTCATGATCAGCAGTTCTTCGCCTTCCACCTTCACGGTGTTGCCGGCGTACTGACCGAAGATCACCTTGTCGCCCTTCTTCACGTCCAGCGGACGCACATCACCGTTGTCGGTGATCTTGCCGTTACCGGCAGCGATCACTTCCCCACGGGACGGCTTCTCGGCAGCAGAACCGGGCAGCACAATACCACCAGCGGACTTGGTCTCTTCTTCTTCACGGCGAACCAGCACGCGATCATGCAAAGGACGGATGTTCATTTTCCTTAAACTCCCAGTTTAGTTCTGATGACACCCGAGCTCGCGGGCGCGAAGCTCGGCAGTCCGAATTAGCACTCTAACGAGTCGAGTGCTAATCATAGTAATGACGCCAGCACAGTCAATAGGGAAAGTGGCTGCGAATTCCGCTGTCCTTCAGACCGGCTGCAGGCCAGTGGAATGGGGCCAATCAGGCGGGATTCAAGGGCGGGCCAGGAAAAAATCTTCCGGCCGGGTACGCGCCAGCATCACCAGGGTCTCGCGAACCTGGCCGGCATCTTCCGCCCGGGCCGGGAATGGCAGACGACGCAGGCGTTCGTCATGCCACAGCCAGGCACCCCAGGGGTCGATGGCCAGCATTCTGGCCCCCTGCCCCGGCGCCCCCAGCAACGACAGGTAATGGTCCACGGCATCGGCATGGTCGTCATTCATGTGCCCCACCATGGCCTGCTCCCGGGCCAGATCCCAGCCCCAGGGCTGAACCAGCGCCTCGCTGTTGAGCCAGGCCGCCTTGCCGAACCCGGGAATCCAGCGGGCGCTCGTCGGTCGCAGGGCCAGAAAGCGGAAATCCAGTGCCAGGTAATCACGGGCATGGGGAAACACCTGCAGGTAGCGCTCGCCCTGGTCAGCCGGGATCTCAATCACCTCGCCACTGACCGTCAGCCGCATGGCGGCCTGCCAGTCGCTGTGCTGCTGCTCCACCCAGACCAGGGACGCACGGGGGGCGCCCCGCAGGTTGCGGCTGTGCTCGGCCAGTTCGCTAACCAGCATGATCAGCCTGCCTTCGTGATCCGGCAGCACATTCAGCGCCGAGGCGAAGGGCGTTCCCTGCTGATCCACAGTGGCCAGGGCCGCATGGCTGTGCTGGTACATGAACGACTGGGCATCGGCTTCTTCCTGCATGGACGTTTCCTGATTGGGTGAGTGGTTCATGTGGACCACTCGCTGAGCAATCCGGTCATTGGTCGGACGTGTTACGTCTACCATAATCCGGGCCATCGTGAACCGACAGTGTAAGGAATCACCATGGATCTGAACCAGAAAGTGGTTGTTGTCACCGGGGCCGGTCGTGGCCTGGGCCGGGGTATTGCCACCTACTTTGCCGGCAAGGGCGCTCGCCTGGCCTGTGTCGACCTGAGCCAGGAAGACCTGGATACCACCGTAGCCGCCTGTGAGGCCGCTGGCGGTGAAGCACGGGCCTATCTGGCCAATGTGGCCAAAGAAGAAGAAGTGGAAACGCTGTTCAACGACGTGGTTGCCGATTTCGGCACCCTGCATGGCGTGGTCAACAACGCCGGCATTACCCGCGATGGCCTGCTGGTGAAGTACAAGGATGGCGAAGTGGTGAGCAAGATGAGCCTGCAACAGTGGCAGGCAGTCATCGACGTGAACCTGACCGGCGTTTTCCTGTGCGGTCGCGAGGCAGCGGCCAAGATGCTGGAACTGGGCGTGGAGGAAGGGGTGATCGTCAACATCTCCTCCCTGGCGCGCCAGGGCAGCTTCGGCCAGAGCAACTACTCCTCCGCCAAGGCCGCCGTGGCCGCCCTGGCCGAGGTCTGGGCGAAGGAACTGGCCCGCTACAACATCCGCACCGGCGCCGTGGCGCCGGGTACCATCAACACCGACATGCTGGCGGCCATGAAACCGGAAGCTCGCGAGCGCCTGGTGCAGGCCGTGCCGTTGCGCCGTTTGGGCGAAGCCGAGCACATCGCCCGCTCCGTGGCTTTCATCTTCGAAACGGACTACTTCACCGGTCGTTGTATCGATATGGATGGCGGGCTGCGGTGAGAACGTCGCACATCCGACGTCAATGACCAGACCGTAGGGCGGAAATGAGCAGCAGCCCATCTCCGCCGTTTTGTAATGGATACGCCCTGCCCCCTGACAGGCCATGTCGGAGATAGGCTAACGCCGATTTCCGACCTGCGCAGCTGTAAACCACACAAAAGGGCAAGCCTTCGGGCCTGCCCTTTTGTGTTTTTCCATGTTTTCCTTGTAGCTTGATGCTTGTGGCTTGAAGCTTCTTCCATGAACCCCGAATTCCGTGACGCCGTTTACCAGATTGTTGCCGCCATTCCGGCTGGCAAGGTCAGCAGCTATGGGGCCGTGGCCCGCCAAGCCGGCTTCCCTCGCCATGCCCGCTTTGTGGGCCGCCTGATGAGCCAGCTACCCCAGGGCTCCCGGCTGCCCTGGCATCGGGTGTTGCGTGGTGATGGGCGAATCGCCCTGGCAGGTACACCGTCCGGGGAGATTCAGGTCCAGCGTCTCAGCGATGAAGGCGTAGCCGTGCTGGGGGACAAGGTCCCCCGACGCTACTTCACAGACTGGAGCCATCCCGCGCCGCCGCCTGCTTGAGCTTCTGCTTGCGACGAATCATCGCCACCACCAGCACGATGGCGGGAATCCCCATAACGGCGGCGTAGTTGAAGAACACGGTATAACCCGCGCCCTTGACCACTTCCCCGGAAAACCCGCCGATAAACTTGCCCGGCAAGGTCATCAGCGAGCTGAACAGGGCATACTGGGTGGCACTGAAAGCCCGGTTGGTAAGGCTGGACATGAAGGCAATCAGGGCCACGTTGGCAAAGCCGCCACTCAGGTTGTCAGCGCTGATCACCGCTGCCAGCCAGACCAGTGACGCCCAGCGCACACCTTCCGGCTCTCCCACCACCGGACTCACCGGGCTGTAGGACGCCATTACCGCAAACAGCAGGTTGGTCAGCATCACCGCCACTGCGCCAACCAGCAGCGGACGCAGCAGGCCGAAACGGGAGACCGCCAGCCCCCCGATGATGGAACCGGCAATGGTCATGAAGAAGCCGAAAAACTTGGCCACGGTGGCAATCTCGTTCTTGGTATAACCAATATCCAGATAGAAGGGATTAGCCATGACCCCCATGGTGATATCACTGATCCGGTACACCGCCACCAGCGCCAGCAGCATCAGCGCATAGTGGCCATAACGACCGAAGAAATCCGCAAAGGGCCGCACCAGCGCATTGTGAATCCACTGGCCCGGGCTCCGACCGAAGTCATCACGGGGCGGTGTGTCCGGCTCGTTGACGATCAGGGTGGTGACCAGCCCCACCCCCATCAGCAAGGCCATCACCAGATAGGCCATCCCCCAGCTATCCATGTCGGCGATATAGAAAGCACCGGCACCCGCCATCAGCATCGCTACCCGGTAACCGAAGATATAAGTGGCAGCCATGGCCCCCTGGAATTCATCGGCGGCGGAATCGATTCGGTAGGCATCAATACAGATGTCCTGGGTAGCGGAGAAAAATGCCACCAGCAAGGCCAGCTGCGCAAACAACGCCAGGTTACCCACCGGCTGGGTGGTGCCCATCAAAAACAGGGATACCGCAATACCCAGTTGGGCCACCACCAGCCAGCTTCGTCGCTGACCCAGCCAGCGGGTCAGCAGGGGCAATTTCAGGCGGTCCACCACCGGCGCCCAGAACACCTTGATGGAAAACATGATCCCCACCCAACTGAAATAGCCGATGGACGCCCGGTCCACATCCACATCCGCCAGCCAGGCAGACAAGGTGGAGAAAACCAGCAGGAAGGGAAGACCGGCGGAGAAACCAAGGAACAGCATCACCACGACACGGGGATGCAGGTAAAGCTGCCAGGCATTCAGCGGCATATCAGGACTCCCCTGCCGCGTGACCGTGAGCGAGGGGAACAACGCCTGAAAGTGCAAAAATCAGCATGTCGTGTACAATTTTCCATCAACTACCAAAACGGCTATAGTCGGGGTTTACTCCCGACATAACAACAAGAACACACGGATGAGTCTCACAGAACTGGATATTCTGGTCGTGGATGATGCCCGCTTCTCCGCCGCCGTGGTCAACCGGACCCTGGCGACGGCCGGCTATACCCGCATTCGCCACGCCAACAGCGCCCACGATGCCCTTGGCCAGCTCGCCGAGCAACCGGCGGACCTGGTGGTGGCCGACTGGCTGATGCCTGGCATGGATGGCCTGGAGCTGACCCGCCGCATTCGCCAGAGCGACGAAGCCAACAACCGCTATACCTATGTGCTGCTGCTCACCGCCCGCGAGGGCGTGGAGGCCCTGCAGCAGGCCTTCGATCAGGGGGTGGACGATTTTGTTTCCAAGTCCGCCATGACCGAGCAACTCCAGCACCGGGTCATGGCCGCCGATCGTATTATCCAGCGCCACAACCGGGTACAGACCGACTACCAGCGCATGCTGGCCTTCAACCGGCAACTCAAGCGCCAGGCCCTGGTCGACCCACTCACGGGTTTCGGCAATCGCCAGGATGGCCTGCGTGCACTGAGCAACACCCTCAAGCAATCAGAAAAACGTGGCGGTGCCGCCTGCCTGATTCTGTTGCGGCTGGAAAATTATCAGGCCCAGCAACAGGACCGCGGCCAGAAGGTACTCCAGCAGGGAGTGCTTGCCTTCAGCCGCCGACTGCGTCAGGCCGTGCGCCCCATGGACCACCTGTGCCGGCTGGAACCGGACCTGTTTGCCCTGATTACCTGGCAGCCCCATCTGAGCCACTGCGACCCCTCCGGTTTCCGGCGCCTCTACGAAAACCTGAACCACCGCGCCTATCAGACCGCTGCGGGGTTTCTCAGCCTGCAAGTCAGCATGGCGCTGACTGCGTCGGCGGGCACCAGCCAGGCCGAGCAGATGTTTGAGCAGGCAGGCGGAGAGCTGACCCAGTCCGTGGAGGAAAAACGCATCGTGTCGGTGACATCCAACGCCTGATCAAGCCACAATCCCGTTGGCGCTTTGCTCGCAAAGCGAAGGCTTTAGCCGGCACCGGGTTGATTCAGCGCCTTCGCCTTGCGAGCAAGGCTCCAACCGCAGCAAGACGTGCCCGCCCGTCACGTTTCTGCGTACAATCTCCGTGTTTTCATCAGGGTTGATAACCGCATGCCACACCCGCTCCCCCACTGGTTCCTGCTGGGCGCCGGCAACATGGGCACGCTGGCCGCCTGGTACCTGACCCGCGCAGGCCACAGGGTCAGCGTGCTGCGCGACACCACCGAGCCGGTACTGCACAAGACCCTCAGGTTGCCGGACGAGGCCCCGAATGTCGCCCTGACTCTGCCGGTGATGCGCCCCGATGCACTGACCGCGCCGGTGCGCCATCTGCTGGTGGCGGTGAAAACCCCCTACAGCCAATCCGCTCTGAAACCGCTCCAGCGCTGGCTGACTGACGAAACCCTGGTACTGCGCCTGCAGAATGGCCTGGGCGCCCTGGATGGCTTGCTGCCGGAGCACGGCATGCTGTTGGAGGCGGTGAGCACCAGCGCCGTCAAGGGCCAGCACCCGGTTCACGAGATCGTGGCGGAAAACACCACCTGGCTGGGTGGCAGCCCCTTTCCCCCGGCCTGGTTTGACGCCCTGACGCATCACTGGCCGGATCTGCGCTGGCGGGAAGACATGCGTGAACCACAATGGCAGAAACTGGTGGTCAACGCTGTCATCAATCCCCTGACCGCCCTGCATGATGTCCCCAACGGTGCAATCTGCACCGACCCGGCACTGAGGGCCCAGGCGGAAGTCCTCACCCGTGAGGCAGACCAGGTGCTGCAAAGCCTGAATCCCCACTGGCCCGGCCATTCACTGGACAACGTGCTTGCCGTAGCAACCGCCACGGCGGGCAATACCTCCTCCATGCGTGCCGACCGGCAACGCGGCGCCCCCACGGAAATCGACGCCATCAATGGCTGGCTGGTAAAGCAGGCCGACATGCTGGGACTGGCCGTGCCGGAAAACAGAAAACTGGTCCAGGCCATGCAATCGACTCTGGCCTAGGTAATCAATCGTTGGAGCTTCGCTCGCAAAGCGAATACGCCCTTTTACGCTCCGCCACTGGAATTAACCGGCGTTTTTCGCCATCGTAGCGAGCACCTGTCCGATGCGTGGAACACCAATGCAACGTCACTTTTCTCTGAGCCTGGGGCTGCTGGCCATTACCAGCCTGGCCATGGCCGACAATGACATCCAGACCATCAAGGTCAGTGGCGCACAAACGCCCAGCCTGGCCCGGGAACTGCCCGCCGGTACGGTCATCGTGGACCGCAAGACCATTGATTCACTGCCCGCCAGCGACCTGACCGAGGTGCTGGACACCGTGGCCGGGCTGCAGGCCAGCCAGCTCTACGGCATCAACGGCAGTGGCGCCAGCCTGGATCTGCAGGGCTTTGGCGCCACCGGCAACCAGAACACCCTGATCCTGCTCAATGGCCGGCGGCTGTCCGCCATCGACCTGAGCGGCCCGTCGCTGACCGGTATTCCGCTGGCAGCCATTGAGCGTATCGAGATCCTGCCGGGGGCCGGTGCGGCCCTGTATGGCAATGGCGCCGTGGGCGGCACCATCAACATCATCACCCGCCAGCGCTATGAAAACACCGTCGGCCTGGAAGTGAACAGTGGCAGCTACGACAGCCTGGGCGGGCAATTCCACACCACCGGCAACAGCGGCAACGTCAGCGGCGCCCTGGCCTCCCACAGCCTCACCAGCGACGGCTACCGGGACAACAACGACGTCGAGAACCACAGTGTCTTTTCCGACCTGCGCTATCGTGGGGACGGCTTTCAGGCCTACTTCACCGCCACCGGCGAAAAGCAGTCCATGGGGCTGCCGGGCGGCCGCACACCGGAGCAGTTCCGCAACGACCCACAGGGCACGAATACCCCCGGGGACGACAGTGAGCAGGAAAACTATTGGCTGATGCCCGGCGTACGCGTCTCTCTGTCCGATCGCACCGCCCTGACACTGGATGTCAGCAAACGCCGACAAACCCGGCATTTTGACTACGCATCCAGCAACAGTGTTGGCGACACAACGGTGGAAAGCTACAGCATCACGCCCAAGCTGGAAGGTCAGTTGGAAACCGGCCAGGCCGTCCATAACTGGACGCTGGGTTTTGATCTCAATGACTATGACTACGTCAGCCGCACCAGTTTCGGCAACCGCGACCTGGAACAGGAGCAGCGAGCCTGGTACCTGCACAACCTGGTCAGCATCACACCGAAACTGTCCGTCAGCGCCGGGGCCCGCCAGTTGGAAAGCACACTCAGTGGCGAAGGCGCGGACAAGGACCAGGACGGCGAGATGTACGAAGGCGGCATTCGCTACACCTTTACCGGTAACCTGGCCCTGTTTGCCGGCGCCCAGCGCAGTGTTCGCATTGCCAACCTGGATGAGCTGAATCCCTTCAACCCGCCCATTGATCCGCAGACCGGCCACAGCTATACCGTCGGTGCCAGTTGGTCCCAGGGCATCCAGCATTCCACCCTGACCCTGTGGCGGGCGAATATCGACAACGAGATCGTCTATGACCCGGGCACCCTCACCAACCGCAATCTGGACGACCCAACAATCCACAAGGGCATCAGCATCAATTCCCGCTGGAAAGTGGACAAGGACATCACCTTCATCGCCAATGCCAGCGCCCAGCAGGCGCGCTTTGATGACGGCCCGTTCAGTGGCAATGATGTGCCGCTGGTGCCGGAACACACCATGGAACTGATCGCTGACTGGCAGGCCCTGCCCTGGCTGTCTGCCCAGATCAGCCACCGCTATGTGGGCGACCGCCGCTATGACGGCGACCTGGCCAACCAGTACCAGAAACTGGACCATTACCGCACCACGGACCTGCAACTAACCGCCCGGTATCGCGGCTTCTACTTGCGCGCCGGAGGCTATAACCTGGAAGACCACCGGGTGGCCGACTACGGTGTCTATAACCCCACTTCCGGCAACGCCACCCTCTACCCGCTGCCGGAACGCCACTACCGCATCGCCATCGGCATGGAGCTGAAATGAGCCGCGACGACAAGACCCGCATCAACCGCGTCATCACCCGCACCGGCGACCGGGGTGAAACCGGCCTGGCCGACGGCACACGAATCAGCAAGGCGCATCCGCGCATCAATGTTCTCGGCGAGCTGGATGAACTGAACAGTGCCCTGGGAGTATTGCGCGCCCGGGATCTGGCAGCGGACCTGGACACCGTACTCGGCATGGTCCAGCAGCGGCTGTTCGATATCGGTGGGGAACTGGCGGTGCCGGACCGTCAGGTGACCGACGATCATGACCTGGTGGAACTGGAATCCCAGGCCGACACCATCAATGCGGAGCTGCCGCCCCTGAAAGAATTCGTCCTGCCCGGCGGCCACCCGGATGCCGCCTGGTGCCACCACTGCCGCACCATCGCCCGGCGGGTGGAACGCCAGATGGTGGCCCTGCATGCCAGCGCCGACGACGCCGTCAACCCGATCAGCCTGGCCCTGGTCAATCGCCTGTCCGACCTGCTGTTTGTCATGGCCCGGCTCATCAACCAGCGCCACCAGCACCCGGAAACGCTCTGGCAGCCTAAAAGCTGACGAGACGCGAGTAACGAGTTGCGAGTTGCGAGTTGCGAGTTGCGAAAATCAAGGACCAAACGCCCGGTTCATGGTTAATGCTGTTCACTTAAGTGGTGGAAATCTGGCTCAAACCTTTCTGGCAGGTTCCCTCTCCCCTTGTGGGAGAGGGACAGGGAGAGGGGGCAGCAACATTTCAATGACTTACCATTGATTTGACTGTCACGCCCCCTCTCCCCAACCCCTCTCCCGCAAG
>JAKSCQ010000198.1 GCA_022360555.1 Pseudomonadales bacterium | reverse complement strand
GCTTTATCTTTTACATTTTTAATGATCGAGCGAGCGACAAGCCGCAAGCTACAACGCAGTAACCGCTGCAGCCAACCGACAACCCACCCCTCCGCGATTCCAGAATACAAGCCCGGCGTTGAATCGCGGGCACAGCCCTCCCGCATTGTCCTGCCAGCTCCGCGTTGTGGCTTGCCGCTTTTACTGCTTCCACGGCTCCCCACGCGTGCCATCCATCCGCTTCAGGTCCCGGTGCATGGCCGCCTTGGCCAGCATGTGGGCGGACACCGGCGCGGTGATAAACAGGAACAGGGTAATCAGCACCTCGTGGAGTTGCAGGCCGCGCTCCTGCCAGGAAAAGAACAGCAGCGACGCCACCGTCGCCCCGCCCACCCCCAGGGTGGTGGCCTTGGTCGGGCCATGCAGGCGGGTGTAGAAATCCGGCAGGCGGGTCAGCCCCACGGACCCCACCAGGGCAAAGATGCCACCGACAATGACACCGGCTGATACCAGCCATTCAATGAGTGCGTCCACTTTATTCTCCAACCATTGGGCGAATACAGACCAGGCCCAGGTACTTGATAGAAGCTCAAATGTCGGAGGTCAGACATCCGACCATCATTCAATAATATCCCCGCGGGTGACGTACTTCGCCACCGCCACGGTGCTGACAAAACCGATCAGCGCGATCAGCATGGCTGCCTCGAAATACAGCTTGCTGTTCACCTGGATGCCGTACAGCACGATCAACGCAATGCTGTTGATGTACATGGTATCCAGCGCCAGCGCCCGGTCCGGCAGGGACGGGCCGGCAATCAGCCGGTACAGATTGAGCAGCCAGGCCAGGGTAAACAGCCCCATGGAGAGGGAGATAGCAGTCTCTAGCATTCGAAAATCTCCTTCAGCGGGCGCTCGTAGCGTTGCTTGATCTCCGCCACCAGCGCCGCCGGGTCATCCACATCCAGGGCGTGCACCAGCAGCACCTTGCGGTCCGGGCTCACATCCGCCGACACCGTACCCGGCGTCAGCGAAATGGTGCTGGCCAGCAGGGCGATGGCGAAGTCGTCTTCCAGATCCAGCGACAACTCCACGAAGCCGGGGCGAATATTGCGCAACGGCCCCAGCACCTTGATGGCCACGGACACGTTGGCCACGATGATGTCGTACAGCACCACCACCACGAACCCCAGCAATCGCGGCAGATTGCGAACCCGCGGCACATTGGGCCAGAACGGCCGGGTGGTCAGCGGCAGCAACACCGCCAGCACCACCCCCAGCAATGCATGCCCGGCAGTGAAACCATTGAGCAGCAACCAGGCCAGCCACAGCACCAGGCTGAGGCTCGGGTAGGGCAGCACTCGATTCATCAGCCCTTTCATACGTCACCTCCCAGCACCGCCCGGATATAGCCCTGTGGCTCCTGAAGCTGCGCGGCCACCGCCTGGCTAAACTGTAGCAGGGGCTCGGCGTACACCGTCATCAGCGGACTCAGCACCAGCAGGGCCAGCACCGCCAGTAAATGGCGGCGGGCCGGGCGCAGGCCGCTGCCCTCACCCGTGGTGCGCCAGAACAGGGTGGAGCCGGCCCGGCTCAGGGCAATCAGCCCGCACAGCCCGGCCACCAGCAGCAATACCCAGTAGGCCGGCTCCGGCACTGCCTGCAGCAGGCTCACCTTGCCCACGAAACCGGACAGCGGCGGCAGCCCGATCACCGCGATGGCCGCCACGAAGAACAGCAATGACAGCCGCCCGCCATGAACAATGGCCGGGCCCGCCAGCATCTGGTCCGCCACCTCGCCACGGCCCCGGGCGATCAGGTCATTGAGCAGGAACAGGGCCCCGCACACCAGGGTGGAGTGCACCAGGTAGTAGAGCGCAGGCGCCACCGCGTCCAGGGCGCCATAGGCCAGCGACGCCACCAGGGTGCCCACGGACATGACCACCAGGTAGGCCACCAACACCCCCAGACGCCGGGCGCCCAGCACCCCGATACAGGCCAGCAGCAGGGTCACCAGCGCCAGCCACCACAGGGCCTGCTGGCCCAGCCCGGCGAAGGGCCCGGCCACGAAGCCCAGCGCATAAACCCGCAGGATGGCGTAGAACCCCACCTTGGTCATGATGGCGAACAGCGCCGCCACCCCGGCGGTGGCACCGGCATAGGTGGCCGGCAGCCAGAAGTACAGCGGGAACAGCGCCGCCTTGAGACCGAACACCACCCACAGCAGCAACACCGCCACGGACAGCAGGGTGGCATCGCTGCCGGTCAGGGCCTGGGCCTTGACGGCAAAGTCGGCCATGTTGAGCGTGCCGGTGGTACCGTAAATCAGCCCCAGGGCGATCAGGAACAGGGCCGAGCCCACCAGGTTGAGCACCACATAGTGCAGCCCCGCCCGCACCCGTTCCGGCCCGCGCCCGTGCAGCGCCAGCCCGTAGGAGGCAATCAGCAGCACCTCGAAGAACACGAACAGGTTGAACAGGTCACCGGTGAGAAAGGCCCCGTTGACGCCCATGAGCTGAAACTGGAACAGCCCATGAAAGTTGGCGCCCCGGCGGTCATCCCCGCAACTGGCATACAACAGCGCCGGGAAGGCCAGCACGGCGGTCAGCAGCACCATCAGTGCACTCAACCGGTCCAGCACCAGCACAATACCGAACGGTGCCTGCCAGTTACCCAACTGGTAGACGGTATAGCCGCCCTCCCAGGCCTGCCTCAGCAGCAGGATGCTTACCGCCAACAGGGCGACACAGGCCAGCAGCCCGGTGATGCGCCGCAGACGATGGCGCTCGCGCACCTCCAGCAACAGCAGCATGCCGGCCAGGGCCGGGATCAGGATGGGCGCAATAATCAGATGACTCATTGGTGCCCTCCGTCATCCTGCTTGCCGTCCACATGGTCGCTGTGCTGCTCCCCCTGGCTGCGCAGGGCCAGCACTACCAGAAAGGCGGTCATGGCAAAGCCGATCACGATGGCGGTGAGCACCAGCGCCTGGGGCAGCGGGTCGGTGGGGTCGGCACTCTTGCCCACCACCGCCACCTCATTGATTTTCAGCCCGCCCGTGGAGAACAAAAAGACGTTCACCCCGTAGCTGAGCAGGGTCAGGCCCATCACCACCGGGAAGGTCCGCGCGCGCAGGCACAGATAGATACCGGACGCCACCAGCACCCCGATAATGATTGCCACCAGCAGTTCCATCAGGCGCCCTCCTTCTTGTCATCCAGCAGCGACAGCTTGCCCAGGTTGGCCAGGATCAGCAGGGTCGCGCCCACCACGGTAAGGAACACGCCGGTATCGAACAGCATGGCCGTGGCCACCTCGAACTTGCCCACCACCGGCCAGTACAAATAGGTAAAGGAGCTGGTCAGGAACGGGTAGCCGAACACCCAGCTCCCCACACCGGTCAGCCCCGCCAGCAACACGCCCAGGGCCACCACCGGGTGATAGTCGCCGGGCATGCGGCTGTGCACCCAGCCCACCCCGGAGGCCACGTACTGCAGCACCAGCGCCACCGAAGTGATCAACCCGGCCACGAACCCGCCGCCGGGCAGGTTATGCCCGCGCAGGAAGATATAGACGGCGATCAGCAGCGCCAGCGGCAGCAACGGCCGGGAGATGGTCACCAGAATCAGCGGGTGGGCATCCCGGGACCAGGGCCGGCCCAGCGAATCGTATTTGGCGGACGCCAGGTGCAAATCCCGAATCAGGGCATAGATGCCCATGGCGGCAATGCCCAGCACGGTAATCTCGCCGAAGGTATCGAAGCCCCGGAAATCCACCAGAATCACGTTGACCACATTGGTGCCACCGCCGCCGGGCTTGCTGTTTTCCAGGAAGAAGGGGCTGATGGAAGCGCCGTCACCGGTCATCACCAGGAACGCCAGCCCCCCCACACCCACGCCGCAGATCAGCGCCACCGCCACATCGCGGACCACCCGGATGGACGAGGACTCCGCCCGGGTACGCACCGGCAGGAAATACATGGCCAGCATCAGCAACAGCATGGTCACCACTTCCACCGACAACTGGGTCAGCGCCAGATCCGGCGCCGAGAAGCGCACGGACAGCAGCGACACCATCAGCCCCACCACGCTCAGACTCATGATGGAGGTCATGCGGTGGCGATGCAGGAAAGTGGTGAGCAAGGCCCCGGCCACCAGCATGGCGGTACAAAAAATCGCCACGCCATCCATGGGCAACATGTCGCCATCCAGGGCCTGCTGCAGGGACGGCAGCGGCAGCCTGCCAAGCTGGGTGAGCATCACCACCGCCACCAGGGTCACCAGCCAGGCCACATAGCTCTGCAGGGAACCGTTCTGGAAACGCTCGGTAATCGCCGCCATGGCCCGACCCAACGCCTGCACCCGGCCCTCGAACACCAGCTTGGCATCGATTTCCGGCAGCCGCGCCCACCAGGCAAACAGCCGCCGCCGCTGGGTATAGACCAGCACCCCGCCGGCGGTGGCCACGAAACTCATCAGCAGAGGCAGGTTGAAGCCGTGCCAGATGGAAAGATGATAATCCGGCAGATTGCCGCCCAGGGTGGCCGTGGCCGCCACCGCCAGCAGACCGGCCACGGTGATCGCCGGGAACACCCCCACCGCCACACACAAGGCCACCAGGATCTCCACCGGCACCTTCATGTAACGCGGCGGCTCATGGGGCGGGTACTTGGGCAGGTTCACCGGCTCGCCATTGAAGAACACGTCATGAATAAAGCGCGCTGAATAAGCCACCGAGAACACCCCGCCCAGGGTCGCCCCCACCGGCAGAATCCAGCTCAGTGCCCCCAACTGGTGGGAGCCCAGGGTTTCGGCAAAGAACATTTCCTTGGACAGGAAACCGTTGAGTAACGGCACCCCGGCCATGGCCGCCGAGGCCACCATGGCCAGCACCGCCGTGTAAGGCATGTACTTCCACAGGCCGTTGATGCGGCGCATGTCGCGGGTGCCGGTCTCGTGATCGATAATGCCGGCGGCCATGAACAGGCTGGCCTTGAAAGTGGCGTGGTTGATGATATGGAACACCGCCGCCACCGCCGCCATCTCGCTGTTGAGCCCGAACAGCAGGGTGATCAGCCCCAGGTGACTGATGGTGGAATAGGCCAGCAGCCCCTTCAGGTCATGCTGGAACAGGGCCACAAAGGCGCCCCACAGCAGGGTCAGCATCCCCGCCAGGGACACCAGCTCGAACCACAGATCGGTGCCCGCCAGCGCCGGATACAGACGCGCCAGCAGGAACACCCCGGCCTTCACCATGGTGGCCGAATGCAGGTAGGCACTCACCGGCGTGGGCGCCGCCATGGCATGGGGCAACCAGAAGTGGAACGGGAACTGGGCGCTCTTGGTGAACACCCCCAGCAGCACCAGGCACAGAATCAGCGGGTACCACTGGCTGGCGCGAATCAGGTCGCCGTTTTCCAGCACCGTCTGCAGGGAAAACGAGCCCACCACATCGCCAATCAACAGCACCCCGGCCAGCAACGCCAGGCCGCCCATGCCGGTTACCGTCATGGCCATGCGTGCGCCCTTGCGAGCCCCGGTCTGGTGGCTCCAGAAACCGATCAGCAAGAAGGAACTGAGGCTGGTCAGCTCCCAGAACACCACCAGCAACAGCAGGTTGTCACTGGTCACCACCCCCAGCATGGCGCCCATGAAGAGCAGCAGGTAGGCATAGAAACGCCCGGCCTTTTCCTTCGCGGACAGGTAATAGCGGGCATAGAGAATAATCAGCAGGCCAATGCCCAGCACCAGAATGGCGAACAGCAACGCCAGCCCGTCCAGGCGGAACGCCAGCGACAGATCCAGCGAGGGCACCCAGTCCAGCGTGGTGCGCAGGGTTTCCCCGGCAAACACCTGGCGGGCAGGGTTATACAGCAGCGCCAGCGCCGTGGCCGGCAGCAGGCCTGCCCCCAGCGCCAGCAAGGTGCGATTGGCCGACACCTTTTCTACCAGGGGTGGCAGAAATGCGCCCAGAAACGGGAGCATCACCACAAAGGCAAGATTCATAGATCAATCCATTGTCATCGTCACAAGGGCGGCAACCCGCCCGTTAGCTTGAACAGACTCGCCTAGAAAGACAATGACAACGGCGGATCGGGAAAATACGGACGCCGCCCCCGGCGCGGGCATTGGGACAGGATGATGCGACAGGGCTGGACCGGAAACGAGGTCATGGCATCCGTATCGAAAGAAATGAGCACCGAGTATGCCCAAGGACGGCTACAAGCTTCAAGCTGCAAGCCGCAACGCGGGAAATCGCCACGCCCTGCTGCCAAGCCGTGCCCGCGATCCTCAATGGGGTGCCGAAACCCTTCGTTCAGCAAGCTGAATCTCCCACAAGGGCACCAGCCCCGATCCTGATGACTGTTTTGTGGGAGATTCAACTTGTTGAACGAATACAGCAATGAAGCGCGGGCACAGCCTCCCCGGTTAACGGATACCTAATCCGCGTTGTAGCTTGCAGCTTGAAGCTTGCCCCTCCCCGCCCTGCCGAAAGCGCCCATTTCCGCTACACTCTCCCCACTCACTCATCAGCAGAAGCCGAACACCATGTCCGCAGCCGAAAAACCCATCATCCTGGTCGACGGTTCCTCCTACCTATACCGCGCCTTCCACGCCCTGCCGCCGCTTTCCACCTCCAGCGGCCAGCCCACCGGCGCCGTGCGCGGGGTGGCGGCCATGCTGCGCAAGCTGATGAAGGACTACGACCCGGAATACATGGCGGTGATCTTCGACGCCAAGGGCAAGACCTTCCGCGACGAACTGTTCGAGGAATACAAATCCAACCGCCCGCCCATGCCCGACGATCTACGCGCCCAGGTGCAACCCCTGCACGACCTGATCCGCGCCATGGGCCTGCCGCTGATCATCGAAGAAGGGGTGGAAGCGGACGACGTGATCGGCACTTTCGCGCGCATCTTCGGCGAGCAGGGCAAACCGGTGCTGATCTCCACCGGTGACAAGGACATGGCCCAACTGGTCACCGACAAGGTCACCCTGATCAACACCATGAACGACGCCCTCTACGACATTGAAGGCGTAAAGAAGAAGTTCGGCGTGGGCCCGGAACTAATCATCGACTTCCTCGCCCTCATGGGCGACAAGGTGGACAACATTCCCGGCGTGCCCGGTGTCGGCGAGAAGACCGCCCTGGGCCTGATCCAGGGCCTGGGCTCGCTGGAAAACATCTACCAGAATCTCGACAAGGTGGCCGAGCTCAGCTTCCGCGGCGCCAAGACCCTGGGCAAGAAACTGGAAGCCCACAAGGAACAGGCCTTCCTCTCCTACAAGCTGGCCACCATCAAGCTGGACTGCGAACTCAGCGAAGACCTGGACGACCTGAAACTGCAAACCCCGGACGCGGAAAAGCTGGCCGAGACTTACCGCACCCTGGAATTCAAGGGCTGGCTCAAGGAGCTGCTGGGCGGCAAGGACCCGGTGGCCGAAGACGCCGGCAAAGATGTAGAGATGGACGCCGATGACGATGCGCCAGACGCCCCCGCCTTCGGCCGCGACGCCTACGACATCGTCTACAGCCAGGCGCAACTGGACAAGTGGATCGGCAAACTGAAAAGCGCCGGCGAATTCGCCTTCGACACCGAAACCACCAGCCTCAACTACATGGACGCCGAACTGGTGGGCTTCTGTGTGGCCGTGGATGACAAGGCCGCCTACATCCCCTTCGGCCACAACTACCCCGGCGCCCCGGACCAGCTCGACAAGCAGCTCGTCATGGACGCCTTCAAGCCGCTGCTGGAAGACGCACAGCTAAAGAAGATCGGCCAGAATCTGAAGTACGACATGAGCGTGCTGGCTGAGGATGTGGGCATCACCCTGCGCGGCGTGGCCTACGACACCATGCTGGAATCCTACGTACTGG
>JAKSCQ010000116.1 GCA_022360555.1 Pseudomonadales bacterium | reverse complement strand
ACAAACAGAAAAATAAGTATCATTGACGACAAAAACAACCCCAAGAAACAAATGGATTTCGCCTGTATCCTTTTGTCCCAAGATGAATTAACAACTAAGAATTATCGGTACCAGAAAGGGTATTACGCCCTGTGCCGTACGTCTCAAAGCACCAACCAAAGCATGATACTTATATTGACTATTGTCTCATTTATATGTTTCTTATTTCACAAGGCAGCCCAAACTGCCTGCACGGAAGCAACCAGCCCACCTAACAACACCGATACGGTGCTGGAGAAGAAACATGAAAAAAACAACATGGATCCGCCCGCCCCTGGCCTGTGCATTCCTGGTCCCCGCTCTGTTCGGCTGTGGCGCCGACAATGATCCCTTTGTGCCACCGGAACCCGGCAATGCCCTGATCTACACCTTTCCCGCCGATGGCATGGTGGACGTGCCCCTGCCCACCCGGGCCCTGTTAGTGTTTTCCAGCCGGGTGGACGAAGCGGCGGTGATGGAAAACTGCACCGGCAGCGCCGAGGCGCCGGAAGGCAGCTTCTGCGTGACCGGCCCGGATGGCCCTGTCCCCACTGCCGACAGGACCACCCTGTCCAACCATGGCCGCACCATTGAATTCCACATGGAAGACCTGGCCCCCGGCACCCGCTATCAGGTCTGGGTGCGCCAGGAAGCGGCTCCGGCGGCGGAAAATCTGGAAGACGACACCCCGCTGTTTTCCTTTACCACACGCCAGGCGAACCCGGTTGCCGGGCAACCGCCCGCCGTGCTGGCCATCAACCAGGACAACCCGCAAGCCTTCCTGGCAGACAGTGAGGTGGAAGCCCGTTTCCCCTTTGTGGATGTCTCCCCGATCCGGTTGACCTTTACCGAGCCGCTGGACGGAAACAGCCTGGTGCTGGATGACACCCTCACTCTGGTACGGGTCAACGAAGACGATAGCGAGGAAACCGTACCAGTGGACCTGCTCTCCGAGCGCCACTACATCACCCTGCAACCTCGTGACGACCTGATCCCGGATGCCCACTATGAAGTCCGCCTGAGCGACAGCATCCGTGACCTGAACGGCGAGCACCTGGATGCGGTGACCTACCACTTCGAGCCCCGCGCCACCAAGGCCAGCGTGGACGCGGCCAATCCACCCATCAAGCAGACACTGCAGACCTACCCGGACATGGAAACCGCCGGCTACCCGGGCACCTCCCACCTCACCGGCCGGGCCCTGAACCAGTTCACCCTGGAAAACGTGGCGCTGGGCAAGAACGTGGCCAACTCCCTGCCCAACGGGCTGGAGGCCTTTCTGGCTGATCCGCAAGCTTTCGGCGGCACCACCACCCCGGTCATGGCCCGCTCCGGCCAGCAACTGCAGCTCACCGGCATCAGCCCGGTGAAACTGGGCGGCGAGGTCAAAACCGACCTGGACACCGGCATCATCACCGGCACCTTCCTGACCAATGTCACCGGCTACCTGACTCCCAACCCCTACCGGCCAGCCGGCTTCCAGCCAGACGATGAAAGAGCCCCGCTCTACGTCTACATGAACTTCGATCTGGCCCTGCAAACCGAAGACGACAAGGGCAACGCCTCGCTCAACCAGAACCTGATGCATATCCAGGCCGTGGGCATTGCCACCATCGAAAACCGCACCCTCACCATGGAAGTGTTCCGTACCCTGGAACTGGATGTGCTGGGCGGCGCCACCCGGGTCAGCGCCGACTTCAACCTGGGAGCCCGCAGCGATCCGGATATTCCCATTGATACCACCAACCCGGACGCCCCACGCATTACCGGCACCTTCCCCGCCAATAACCAGCTTGGCGTGGAGACCAACGAGAACATCCTGCTCACGTTCAACGAGCCCCTCGCCACCGCCGGGCTGGATGAAATCCGCCTGCTGGACATGGGCAGTGGGGGCGCGGAGGTGCCCGTTCAGGTCAAACGCAGCGGCACCGGCCTGGTGGTCTCCCCCCAGGAACGCCTCACCCCGGCCACCGAGTATCAACTGCAGATCAGCAACCTGCTCACTGATATCCATGCGTTCAATCCGCGCTCGCTGGAAGCGGCCCCGGATGACGCCCTCGCAGGCACCAACACCCTGACCTTCACCACCGCCGACTACACCCGCACCGCCAACGATGGCGAGGAAGTGCCGCCCATTATTCTCGGCCTGCACCCGGGCATCGGCTGTGCACTCACGGACACGGACAAGGAAGACGGCAAGGCCGGCCGTTGCATCGGCTCCAAAAGCGATGACGCCCTGTACCTGGATTTCCAGTACGAGATCGGCCGCAACATCGAGGCCACCTTCAGCCAACCCATGGATACCGACTCCATGACGCTGGGCACCATCAGCACCGACGGGAATGCCTGCCAGGACGGACCCATTTGCGTGGGTGAGAATGTGAACGGTAACTGGCAGCCGGTGGATGCCTCCCTGGTGTCTGGCAACCTGGCTCTGGACATCATCCCCGCTGACGGTGCCATTCAGGCCGGTCAGACTTACCGCCTGGTGGTTAACGGCGACAGCACGCCCCGTTTCTACAGCCATGACGAGTTGGGCCATCTGGCGCTCAACACCACGCCGCTGGAAAAGATGCGCAAGACCGCCACCGGCAACAGCGAAGGCGGCGAGAACATTCGCATCGACTTCACCGCCAAGGCCCCTTTCGACACCGTCTACGCCACGGTTGTCACCCGCCCCTACAGCGACTTCAACGGCAGCGGCGCCTGGGATGAAGGCGAACCGGAACCGGCCAGCAATTTCGCCACCGCCGAAGTGGAAGGCACCGATGGCCTGATTCTCAGTGCCGAGTTTGCCGACCCGAACAAGGACAAAATCTTTGCCACCGGCGCCCTGCCCATGGCCTTCCTGCCCAAACAACCGCTGGACCTGGCCGTCAGTGATCTGGGCATGGTGCCCCAGGGCAACGGCACCTGGTGCCTGCCCGACCCCGCCGACACCGATGCCCTGGGGCAACAGCACTGCCTGGAGGTGGAAGGCGACACCATGATCCCGGTGGAAGTGAACCCGCAGGTGATTCTCGGTACCGGGCTGACCGTGCGTGCCAATCTGGGCCTGCCTTTCCCGATTCTGGATCTCATCCAGATTCCCCTGCCCCTGAACACACGCTCGATCCTGCTGCGCATTCGCCCCACCGGCGAACCACTGCATGGCTATGTGGTGAACCTGAAAGGCCAGGACCAACCCTACTTCATCGTCAAGCTGCCGGCCTGGCTGGATGCCCCGGACCTGGACCTGCTCAACGCCCTGGTCGAGGCGCTCACCCAAAGCGGGTCAGTGCCCGACTTCATGCTGTCGAACCTGGTCAACGCCGTGGCCGATCACAACGCCCGCAGCCTGGCTATTACCCCCTACCTGTACGGCCCGATCCGTTTCCTGGATGACAGCCGTATCACCCTGAAAGTCACCAACCTGAACAACATCCGGGCCACGCTCAATGTGAACCTGCTGCCGAACCTGCTTAACGCCAGTGCAGGCTCGGCAGACCTGCTGCTGCCCAGCGAAGGCGTCACCCTGCAGGTCATGAATCATCCGTCACGGGCTCGCAAAGTCCCCGAATATGCAGAATAAGGACAATAACAATGCACAACTTCATGCGCGTTATGCGCCTGCCGGCGGTTGCCGCCGGCCTGGCGCTCTGCGCCACCAGCCAGGCGCAGGACCGAACCATTCCGGACTACGACGACGTCCAGCCGGATTACTGGGGCACCGATGCCGTGCGCGACCTGATGGGCGAAGACCGCTTCTATTTTCGCCTGGGCGCGCTGTACTTCGTCCCCGATGTGAAAACCAACTCCATCACCGCCAAGAACCTGTCGGAAGTGGCCGAAGCAGCGCTGGGGCCCAGCCCCCAACAACTCGAAGGGGAAGCCACCAGTGATCCACTGCTGCTACCCGGGGTAATCTTCGGCTACCGCCTGCCCTGGGGCGACGGTAGCTGGTCGCTGGAAGCCATTGCCTCCGCCCCGCCCACGCTTGAGATCAAGGCCAAGGGGCGGCTGGCCGACGAGCCCCTGGTGGAAGAAGTGAACGGCATCCCCTCCGGCGTGCCCGCCCTGGGGGAAGAGGTGGCCGAAACCAAGGCCGCCCCGCCCCTGCTGACGCTGGTGAAACGCTTCCGCACCGATCATCGCATCCAGCCCTATATGGGTGCCGGTATCGGCTACCTGTTCACCTATGACACCAAGGTCACCAACCCCATTGCCACCGAACTGGGCGAGCCGGATATCGAAGTGGAAAACAAGTTCGGCTGGGCCGGGCAACTGGGCGTGGACATCCATCTGGATGGCCACTGGTGGCTGGCACTGGATGCCAAATACGTGAGCTTCCCCAACGTCACCGCCACGGTGGAGGACCTGGTGGTCAAGGCACCGGGGCTGCCGCAGTTCCAGTATGCCGAGGTGGGCGATGTGGAGTATGACGCCGACATCAATGCCTTCGCCTATTCGTTGGGGATCGGGTTTACCTTTTGAGTTATTGGGGCCTGTTCACACTAATGCCGTGGCCCCTGTTGCGGACGTAGAGTACGTTTATGCGCTGACACGCAGGCACGCTTCACGCTTACACGCCAAACCTGCAAAAACGGCAGCTCATTCTGGCGATTTGGTCAGCCGCGAGTCTTTTGCGTGCAAGCGTGAAGCGTGCCTGCGTGAAAGCGCGTCAGCGTTATTCCTTGCGGGCCAGCCAGGGCAGCAGGTAGTGCCGGGCCAGTTCGCGAATGGAGGCTTCATCTGACGGGTTGAACAGTCCTTCCGGTGACAGCAGTAATGACTGCATCAGCCGCAACAGCAGCTCGGCAAGCTGGTCGGCACTGTGCAGCTTGATATAGCCGGAGGCTTCACCCTTGCGAATCTGTGCTGCCATGTGGTTACGGAACAGGGCCAGAAACGGCGCCCAACCCAGCGTCAACGTAGGCAGAATATCCTCCGGCTCGGAACTGAGCAGGCGAACCAAAAGAGGATGGGAATGAGCCCGCGTCACCGCCATGACAAAGGCTTCCAGCAGGGTTTCCTGGGGCGTGGCGAACTGCTTGAGATGATCCTCGATCAACTGCAACTGTCGCTGGCATTCGCGCACGATCACCGCCTGAATAAGCTGGTGCTTGTCGCCAAAACGACGATAGGCCGTTGCCCGCCCCACGCCAGCCCTGGCAGCCACGTCTTCCATGGTGGTGCGACGCAACCCGAATTCCGTGAACAGGGCCAGGCCTGCATCCAGAATTTTCTCGTAGGTCGCATCCCCCTTGGCCACTTCAATACTGCCGGACAAGTTGAGTGCAGGGTTATCCGTACTGGTCATTAACGGCTCCATCCAGGCTGATTATTCAGGTCGCGGTACAGCCAAGGCGGATATATACAGCAAAGCCCCCTTTCCCCGCAAATTCACGGCATTAAGGCACATAGTCTACACCGTTCAGCCCCCTTCCTGTGGTAGCGGTGTCTCGCGCTGCGACATTCCCCGGGTTTCACAAAGCGAAACCCCATCAGGCCGTTTGCGCCATGGCCATGAGATGCAGGTCCGCATTGCCGAACAGGCCATCGGCGGCAGTGACCCGCTTCACCAAATGGCCAACGTTGAGCTCATCGGTCATGCCCATGCCGCCGTGAATCTGGATGGCTTCCTGGCTGATCTTGCGCCCGGCCCGGCCCAGTTGCGCCTTCATGGCATGCACGGCCTTTTCGGCATCGTCATGGCCTTCCACCCATTTCATGGTGGCCGCCATCAACAGGGACCTGGTCTGTTCCATGGCAATGAACATGTCCGCCATGCGGAATTGCAGCACCTGGAACTTGCCGATGGGCAGGCCGAACTGCTTGCGGGTCTTGCTGTATTCCACCGTATCGTTAAGCAGTACCGACAAGCTGCCGACCGATTCTGCGGACAGGGCCAGCAGGCCTTCCAGCAACACGGTCCTGGCGATCCCGTGACCCTGATGCAACTCGCCGATCCGGGCGGCATCGGAGACCGTTACCTGATTGAAGCGAATCTCTGCCCCCTGGCGACCATCCACGGTGCGATGAGGCGTGCGCTCCACCCCGTCGGCATTGGCATCCACCAGGTACAGGCTCAGGCCTTCCCGGTCGCCTGGCTGGCCAGCCGTGCGGGCCAGCACGATAAGTTGATCCGCCTGGTCGCCGTTCATCACACAGGCCTTGGTACCGTCGAGCACCACATCACCGCCCTTCACTTCACCTTTGAGAGCCGTGTTTTCCAGGGAAAAAACCCGCTCATACTCTTCGACGGCAAACGCCAGTTGCAGGCGACCCTCGATCAGCGCCGGAATCGTTTTCGCCTGTTGCTCGGTGCTGGCATGACGCAGAAAGCCCCCGCCCAGTACCACTGTGGCAATGTAAGGGGCCATGATCACGCCTTCGCCCAGCGCCTGTAGCAGCACCATGGTTTCCAGCGGGCCCATGCCCAGACCCCCGTGCGTTTCCTCGAAAGGCACCGCCAGCCAGCCCAGTTCCGCAAACTGCTGCCAGGTGCTCGTATCCAATGGCATCAGCGCCTTGTTCTGGCGATGCTTTTCCACATCACTGTGGTCACGGACAAAACGCTGGGCACTGTCGGCCAGCATCTGCTGTTCTTCACTCAACTGAAAATTCATCGTGTTCTCCATCCCGAGCGGGTTGCCTTACTACCCCGCCGTTGGCGCCTTGCTGGCAAGGTGCCAACCATATCGTTTACAGACCCAACACCGCCTTGGCGATGATCCCGCGCTGTACCTCATTGGAACCGCCGTAAATGGAACAGGCCCGCGAATTGAGATAATGGGGCATGGCAGTGAGTGCATACTCCGGCCCGATCACCGGCTGGTCCTCACCGGGGACCAGCGCCTGGGGCTGCCAGATCACACTCTGGGCCCCCAGGGTTTCAATACGCAGTTCGGTGACTTTCTGCAGCAGCTCGGTGCCAAGAATCTTGGTCATGGAAGACAGGGCGCCAGGGTCCTTGCCGGCGGACAGGGCGGACTTGATGCGCATCTCGGTAAATTCCAGTGCCAGCACATCCGCTTCCAACGCGGCCAGTTTGTGCTGCCACAGCGGGTCGCTGGATAGCGGGCCATGGATTGTTTGCTGCTTGTCTGCCATCAGACGAATCTTTTCCAACATCACGTTCAGGCCGGGGGCATATTCCTGCCCGCCGCGCTCGAACGTGAGCAGGTACTTGGCCACGGTCCAGCCATCGTTTTCCGCACCCACCCGGTTCCTCTGCGGCACGCGCACATTGTCGAAGAACACCTGACACTGCTCGGCGACTTCGTCCAGACCGACAATGGGCTCGATGGTGATACCCGGCAGGTCCATATCCAGCAGCAGGAAAGTAATCCCCTGCTGGGGCTTGCCATCCCGGTTGGTGCGCACCAGGGCAAACATCTTGTTGGCATAATGGGCGTAGGTGGTCCAGATCTTGGTGCCGTTGAGGATATAGTCATCACCATCCTTTTCGGCAAAGGTCTTCAGCGAGGCCAGGTCCGAGCCGGCCCCCGGCTCGGAATAACCCTGGCACCAGAAATGCTCACCGCTGAGAATCTTCGGCAGGTATTCCTGTTGCTGCTCTTCCGTGCCACAGCCGATCAGGCAAGGACCACACATGTGCAGGCCCATGGGAATCAGCGGTGGGGTCTCAGCCCGGACCAGCTCCTCGGCAAAGATGGCCCGCTGGGTCACGCTCCAGCCAGTGCCGCCGTACTCTTTCGGCCAATGCGGCGCCGCCCAGCCCTTGTCGTTGAGAATCTTCTGCCAGGCCATGGCTTCCTTCACCGGCGCGAACACCGAGGTCACCATCCTGCCCGCTTCCCGAATTTCCGGGGTCAGGCTCTCTTCAAGAAAGGTTCGCACCTCATCCCGAAAGGCCTTCTCCTGCTCCGGCACACGCAGATCCATACCGCTCTCCGCTGTTATCTGAGTCAATGAACCCAGTGTACGGCAGGCCCAATGAGACAATAATGACGATTGGTATCACCTGTCTGGCGCAAAGCGTCAAACCAAACGTCCCCCGGCAACCCATCCCCATACCCGTTATAATGCGCCGATCATTCATGCAGACAGGCAAGCCCTCTCGATGAGCATCAACTGGTTCCCCGGCCACATGAACAAGGCCACCCGTGAAATTCATGACATCCTGCCCAAGGTGGACCTGGTCATCGAAATCGTCGACGCGCGCCTGCCCTACAGCAGTGCCAACCCGGTGATCGAGCAATTCCGCGCCGACAAACCCTGCCTGAAACTGCTCAGCAAGAGTGACCTGGCCGACCCGGCCATCACCCGGCAGTGGCTCGACCACCTGCAACAGGACCCGACCGTCCGCGCCCTGGCCATCACCACCCACAAGCCGGAATCCATCCGCAAGCTGGTGGACACCTGCAAGCAGATGGTCAACAAGAAGATCGACCGGGCCACCACCATCACCGCCCTGATCGCGGGTATCCCCAATGTGGGCAAATCCACTTTCATCAATACCCTGGCCGGCCGCCAGGTGGCCCGCGCCGGCAACGAACCGGCGGTAACCCAGCGCCAGCAGCGCATCGAGCTGGGCGGCGGCCTGATCCTGATCGACTCCCCGGGCATCCTCTGGCCGAAAATCGAAAACCGTAACAGCGGCTACCGCCTGGCCCTGTCCGGCGCCATCAAGGCCACCGCCATGCAGGACGACGACGTGGCCCTGTTCGCCGCCGAATACTTCATGCAGGCCTACCCGGCACTGATGAGAGAACGCTTCAAACTCGATGACCTGCCCGAAGAAGGCGTGCCCTTCCTGGAAACCATCGGCAAACAACGGGGCTGCCTGGGCAGCGGCGGCCACGTGGACTTCGACCGCGCCGCCACCCTGCTGATCAACGAATACCGCAGCGGCAAACTGGGCCCCATCACCCTGGAAACCCCGGCCATGGCAGAGAAGGAGCATGTGAAGGTGGCGGAGATTCGACGGAAGAAGGCGGAAGAGAAAGAGGCACGGAAGAAGGCCAGGAAGGCGGCTTTCAAGACTCGGCAGAATCAGTAAGCGATCGGGCCACCGATACACTTTTCAAAAATGGCTTCGAGGTTCGAGTAATCACAAGCAATGGCAGAAGCAATATTCGCATCTAGCCATTCATCTTCTTCAATCGGCTCCCAACGAATCTCATAACCAGCATTAACAATCAAAAACTCGAATAAAAGCCGCTGAGCCCGCCCATTTCCCTCTCGAAACGGGTGGATCATATTCAACTCGCCATAGAACACGGCCACTTCCCGAACCAGAACTTCACGAGTCAGACCTTCCAGCCACGCTTTATCCGCAAGTTGATCAAATAACTTTTCAGCCTCGGCCTCAATACGACGGACCGTACAAAAGCGCGTATCACCTTTTGCAATATCGACAGTGCGAATAGCGCCAGCCCAGTCATAAATATCTGCGAACAGGCAACGGTGAATGCGCTGGAGAGAGGCAAGATGGTAAGGAGGGGGCTCGAATTCGATTTCTTCGGCGGCAGCGGCTGTAATTTCTCGCTCGGCATCAGACAGCGCAACGCTATCTTCAATATCCAGGCGGTTTTTCAGGACATTACTACCTGGGTAGCAATAGACATCCTGCCCCACCCCGTATTTATCCATGATCAGGTTTTGGTTTTGAACCGGCGAGAATGGGCGAGCACGGCGTCCTTGCGTGACATGACTTTCATATCGTCGTCACTCACCTTAAAGCCTTCCAGCCGCAAGCTGGCGACATAATTTGCACGTCTCACCTTGGCAAAATAGTTTTTTTTCGCTTTCAGAGAGGGGCTCGACATAGTCACACACCGCCGATAATTGTTTGATTATTATACCGAAATTCTCCTGCGGTGACTATATATTGGCCGCCACTCAGACCTTCACCGTCAGCCCACGGCTCTATCGATTACGTACTTCAACGAAGTCATGAGCTGGTAGCTCGCCCAAGCATTCAAAGCGATCAGGAATATGGCGGCGGGCCGGATACGGAAATATCGGGCCTGGAGACGAAAACCCAGAACAGGTTTTGCAGGAGTTTTGATTTTGTTTT
>JAKSCQ010000317.1 GCA_022360555.1 Pseudomonadales bacterium | reverse complement strand
TGAAGAACTTGAAAAAGCCCTGCATAAACTTATCAAAAAAGTTGGTGAAGATATTGAGGTAATGAAGTTTAATACCGCAATTTCAGCGATGATGGAGTTTGTGAATTCTGCATTTAAGACCGGCAAAATTTCACTCTGTCAGGCAAAGCGTTTTGTGCTTGTGCTTGCTCCACTTGCGCCGCACATTTGCGAAGAACTCTGGCAACTTTTGGGTAATGAAAATACTTTGGCTTATGAAACTTGCCCTGCATTTGATGAAAATATGCTGGTTGAAGATTCTATTGAAATGCCTGTTCAGATTAATGGTAAAGTTCGCGGTAGAGTTACTGTTTCTGTATCGGCCACACAGGATGAAATTTTAAAACTAGCACTTGCTGCTGGTCCTATTGCGCCACAAGTTGAGGGCAAAAATGTAGTTAAGACTATTGTTATACCTGGCAAAATGGTAAATATTGTAGTCAAGTAGACCTTTTTGGGTATACCGAAACTGCAAATCAGTATAAAAAGTTAAAAGAGAGTTCCATTTTGGAGCTCTCTTTTTTTAGTAATGACCTTATGTACCAGCTATAGAGAATAAACAAAAGACACAAAATGGCATAAATATTCCTTGAATGAGAAGATAATAATTTGCACCTAGGACATTTTGGACGTATCATATTAACATGACTATCGAAACTACAAAATCACAATCGGCGCTTACCAGAGCCAAAAAAGTTCTGGTTGGCGGTGTTAATTCTCCGGTACGTTCTTTTGCGGCTGTTGGTGGAAACCCACTTTTTATTGCCAAGGCTTCAGGCTCAAAAATTTATGATATCGATGGCAATGAGTTTATTGATTATGTTGGCAGTTATGGGCCAATGATTGTTGGCCACGCTCACGAGCGTGTTACAACTGCAATTACTAAAGCAGTGCGAAACGGTACAAGTTTTGGCGGACCAACCCAGCCAGAAATCATGCTTGCCGAAGCTGTGGTTTCTCTTGTAGATTCGATTGAAATGGTGCGTTTTACAAACTCTGGTACCGAAGCAACCATGACTGCAATTCGGTTGGCTCGTGGGTATACTGGCCGGGATAAAATCATAAAATTTAAGGGTTGTTACCATGGCCATAGTGATGCGCTCTTGGTGCAGGCAGGCTCTGGAGCAACTACACTTGGTGCGCCATCCAGCCCGGGTGTGCCTGCAAGTGCAACCAGCGATACAATATTATTGGATTATAACAATATTGAGGCTGTTCGTGCCGCATTTGAAGAATTTCCAAAGCAGATTGCCGGGCTTTTAATTG
>JAKSCQ010000268.1 GCA_022360555.1 Pseudomonadales bacterium | reverse complement strand
AGGGCATAGATCACGTCCGGGTTGAAGGCGTGGTATTCCTTGCCGTGGATGTACTTGAGAATACCGCCGGCATCGATGGGTTTGCGCTGTTTCCAGGCATCCTTGGCCAGGCTTTGCTGATCGGCTTCGAAATCCACGAAACCGGCACCCTGGATGCGGCTCTGCACGCCACGGAAACACAGGTCCACCACATCCCGGTCGATACCCACCGCTTCAAACAGCTGGGCACCGCGGTAGGAGGTGATGGTGGAGATCCCCATCTTGGAGAGGATCTTCATCAGGCCCTTGTTGATGCCCTTGCGGAAATTCTTCTGCAGTTCCACCGCGTCACCCAGCAGCTCGCCGGAACGCACCATGTCAGCGATCACGTCGTAGGCCAGGTACGGATAAACGGCAGTGGCGCCGAAGCCGAACAGCACCGCGAAGTGATGGGAATCACGGGCGGTGGCGGTTTCCACAATGATGTTGGCGTCGGAACGCAACCCTTTCTCGGTCAGATGATGGTGTACCGCACCGGTAGCCATCAGGGCATGGATGGTGAGCTTGTCCTGGGCAATGCCGTGATCGGTCAGCACCAGAATGACCTTGCCATCACGCACGGCGGATTCTGCCTGCTGGCACAGGTCCTGTACCGCCTGCTTGAGCCCGGTTTGCGGATCGTAATGCAGACTCAGCTTGGCCACGTCGTAGCCCGGGCGCTCAATCTTCATCAGATTGGTGAACTTGGAGTGGGACAGCACCGGGGTGGACAAAATCGCCCGGTCGGCATGATCCGCGGTTTCCTCGAACACATTGCGCTCGGCACCCACACAGGTTTCCAGGCTCATGACGATCGCTTCACGCAGCGGGTCGATGGGCGGGTTGGTCACCTGGGCAAACTGCTGACGGAAGTAGTCGTACAGCGGGCGCTCACGCTTGGACAGCACCGCCATCGGGGTATCATCCCCCATGGAGCCGGTGGCCTCCTGGCCGGATTCGGCCAGCGGACGCAGCACCTGATCGCGCTCTTCGAAGCTGATCTGGAAGAACTTCTGGTAGCTGAGCAGATCCTGCGGATCCACTTCGTCGGTACGCTCCACTTCGTGATCGTAATCCGCCTCAATGCGCAGGGCATTGCTCTTCAGCCAATCACGATAGGGGTGACGCACCTTGAGACGGTTGTCGATGTCCTTGGTGTGCAGCACTTCACCAGTTTCGGTATCCACGGCCAGAATCTGGCCCGGCCCGACGCGGCCCTTGGCCACCACATCTTCCGGCTGGTAGCTGTATACGCCGATTTCGGACGCCAGGGTAATAAAGCCGTTCTTGGTCACCACCCAGCGCGCCGGACGCAGACCGTTCCGATCCAGCATGCAGACGGCATAGCGGCCGTCGGTCATCACCAGACCGGCAGGACCATCCCAAGGCTCCATGTGCATGGAGTTGTATTCATAGAAGGCGCGCAGGTCCGCGTCCATGGTGTCCACGTTCTGCCAGGCCGGCGGGATCATCATGCGCACGGCACGGAACAGGTCCATGCCGCCGGCGAGCAGCACTTCCAGCATGTTGTCCATGCTGGAAGAGTCGGAACCGGTGCGGTTGACCAGCGGGCTCAGCTCTTCCAGGCCGGGCAGCAGCTCGTTCTGGAACTTGCTTTCCCGAGCCAGCGCCCAGTTACGGTTACCCTGCACGGTGTTGATTTCACCGTTGTGGGCCAGGTACCGGAACGGCTGGGCCAGCGGCCACTGTGGCAGGGTGTTGGTGGAGAAACGCTGGTGGAAAACCACGATGGCGGTTTCCATGGCGTTGTCACCCAGGTCCGGGAAGAACGCCGGCAGGTCCACCGGCATCATCAGACCTTTGTAGGAAATCACCGAGGCGGACAGGGAGCACACGTAAAAGTAGCCATCGCTCTCGATGGCCTTCTCTGCGTGGCGCCGGGCAAAGAACAGGCGGCGGTTAAGCTCCTGCTCGGTGTTACCGTCTGCGGCCACCAGTACCTGCCAGAAGCCAGGCAGGGAGGCACGGGCCAGATCACCGAGACAGGCGTCATCGGTGGGCACTTCGCGCCAGCCCAGCACCTGCACGTCCTGGGCTTCCAGGGCGGCATTGATGGCGGCTTTCTGTTGTTCAGCCTGGTCAGCGTCCGGATGGGTAAAGATCATCCCCACGCCATAGTTGTCCGGCAGGACAATGGACTGCTCTTCCGCGACCTTGCGGAAGAAAGAATCGGGTTTCTTGAGCAACAGACCGCAGCCATCACCGGTTTTTCCGTCGGCATTAATGCCGCCCCGGTGGGTCATACATGTCAGTGCTTCGATGGCGGTTTGCAAAAGCTCGTGGCTGGCGTT
>JAKSCQ010000132.1 GCA_022360555.1 Pseudomonadales bacterium | reverse complement strand
TCACCGGTACCGCCGGGCAGAGCTTCGGGGTCTTCAACGCCGGCGGCCTGCACATGTACATTGAAGGGGATGCCAACGACTACGTGGGCAAGGGCATGGCCGGCGGCAAGCTGGTAATTCGTCCGCCCAACGGCAGCCCCTTCAAGAGCCAGGAAACCGCCATCATCGGAAATACCTGTCTGTATGGTGCCACCGGTGGCAAGCTGTTCGCGGCTGGTACCGCCGGTGAGCGTTTCGGCGTGCGTAACTCCGGTTGTCATGCCGTGGTGGAAGGCGCCGGTGACCACTGCTGCGAATACATGACTGGCGGCTGTGTCACCGTGCTGGGCCGTACCGGCCACAACTTCGGTGCCGGCATGACCGGTGGTTTCGCCTTTGTTCTGGACGAAGACAATGATTTCTTCGACCGCATCAACCCGGAACTGATCGAGCTGCACCGCATCAGTTCCGAGGCCACCGAGTCTCACCGCAGTCACCTGCGTGGCGTTATCAGCGAATACGTGGATGAGACCGGCAGCGAGTGGGGCCAGTACATTCTGGATAACTTTGATGCCATGAGCCGCAAGTTCTGGCTGGTGAAACCCAAGGCCGCGAGCCTGGAAAGCCTGCTGAACACCATGCGCGCCAATCCGGCATAAAAGAGGTTGGGGAGAACATGGCTGAACGTTTGAGCAACAATTTCCAGTTTCTGGATGTGCCCCGGCACGATCCGAAGAAAAAGGACATTGAAGACCGCAAGCACAAGTACGAGGAAATCTACTACCCGTTCGAAACCCGGGAAGTGGAGCACCAGGCGCACCGTTGTCTGCACTGCGGCAACCCGTACTGCGAGTGGAAGTGTCCGGTCCACAACTACATTCCCAACTGGCTGAAACTGATCAGCGAGGGGAACCTGATGGAAGCGGTGGAGCTGAGTCACCAGACCAACTCCCTGCCGGAAGTCTGTGGCCGGGTGTGCCCGCAGGACCGACTCTGTGAAGGGGCCTGTACCCTGAACGACGGTTTCGGTGCGGTCACCATCGGCGCCACCGAGAAGTACATCACCGACACCGCCCTGGCCATGGGCTGGCGTCCGGACATGTCCAAGGTGGTATGGACCGACAAGAAGGTCGCGGTAATCGGTGCCGGCCCCGCCGGTATCGGCTGTGCCGATGTGCTGGTGCGCAATGGCGTCAAGCCGGTGGTCTTCGACCGTTACGAGGAAATCGGTGGCCTGCTGACCTTCGGTATTCCCGAATTCAAGCTGGAAAAACCGGTCATGGCCAAGCGCCGTGAAGTGTTTGAAGGCATGGGTGTGGAATTCCGCCTGGGCGTGGAAGTGGGCAAGGACATCACCATTGATGAACTGCTGTCCGATTACGATGCCGTGTTCATGGGTATGGGTACCTACACTTACATGAAGGGCGGTTTCCCCGGTGAAGACCTGAACGGTGTACACGAGGCGCTGCCGTTCCTGGTGGCCAATGCCAACCGTAACCTGGGCTTCGAGAAAGACCCGGCGGACTTCATCGACATGAAGGGCAAGCGTGTGGTGGTGCTCGGTGGTGGTGATACCGCCATGGACTGTAACCGCACCTCTATCCGCCAGGGCGCCGACAGCGTGATCTGTGCCTATCGTCGTGACGAAGAGAACATGCCGGGCTCGCGCAAGGAAGTGGCCAACGCCAAGGAAGAGGGCGTACAGTTCCTGTTCAACCGTCAGCCCATCGAGGTGGTGGGTGAAGATGGCCAGGTTACCGGTGTCAAAGTGGTGGAGACCAAGCTGGGTGAGCCGGACAACAACGGCCGCCGTCGCCCCGAGCCGATCCCGGGCAGCGAGGAAATCCTGCCGGCGGATGCAGTGATCGTGGCCTTCGGCTTCCGCCCCAGCCCGGCGGAGTGGTTCGACGCCCAGAATGTGGCGACCGACGACTCCGGTCGTGTCCAGGCTGCCGAGGAGCAGGAATTTCCGTTCCAGACCAGCAACGAGAAAATCTTTGCCGGCGGTGACATGGTTCGCGGCTCCGACCTGGTGGTGACCGCCATCTGGGAAGGGCGTGAAGCGGCCAAAGGTATTCTCGATTACCTGGATGTGTGAAGCGCGGCGCGCAACACGCTGATACGCAACACGCGGGGCCTGCTTTTGCAGGCCCTTTTTCTATATGATGCGGTAGTCTTTTTTGTTTTGCGTGCTCGCGTGCAAGCGTGTTGCGTGAAAGCGCTTTCCAAGGAACCTCCAATGACCAGCTCTCCCCTCCAAAACGACCGTTTCCTTCGCGCCCTCAACCGCGAGCCCGTCGACCAGACGCCCGTCTGGATGATGCGCCAGGCCGGGCGTTATCTGCCGGAGTACCGGGCCAGTCGCGAGCATGCCGGCTCGTTCATGGATCTGTGCCAGAACGCGGACCTGGCCTGCGAAGTCACCCTGCAGCCGCTGGAGCGCTACCCGCTGGATGCGGCCATTCTGTTCTCGGACATCCTCACCATCCCGGATGCCATGGGGCTGGGGCTTTATTTCGAGACCGGCGAGGGGCCCAAGTTCAAAAAGGTGGTGCGCACCGAGGCCGATGTGGCCGCGCTGTCGATCCCTGACCCGGAAACGGATTTGGGCTATGTGATGAAGGCGGTGAGCACCATCCGGGGTGCCCTCAACGGGCGGGTGCCCTTGATCGGCTTTTCCGGCAGTCCCTGGACCCTGGCTACCTACATGGTGGAAGGCGGATCCAGCAAGGATTTTCGCCACCTCAAGGGCATGGTCTACAGCCAGCCGGAACTGGCCCATGCCATGCTGGACAAGCTTGCCCAGTCGGTGACGGCCTACCTGAATGCCCAGATTCGCGCCGGCGCCCAGGCCGTGCAGATCTTTGATACCTGGGGGGGCGCCTTGTCAGCCGAGGCCTATCAGCAGTTCTCCCTGAAATACATGAAGCAGATCGTGGAGGGTCTGATCCGTGATCATGACGGTCGCAAGGTGCCGGTGATCCTGTTTACCAAGAATGGTGGCTTGTGGCTGGAATCCATGGCGGACAGCGGCTGTGATGCCCTGGGGCTGGACTGGACCATCAATATCGGCGAAGCCCGTCGCCGTGTCGGTAATAAGGTGGCGCTGCAGGGTAATATGGACCCGGCGGTGCTGTATGCCTCCCCGGGCGCCATCCGGGCCGAGGTGAAACGGATTCTGGGTGATTTCGGCGATCATCCGGGGCATATTTTCAATCTGGGGCATGGCATCACGCCCCAGGTAGACCCGGAACACGCCCGCGTCTTCATTGAGGCGGTGCAGGAGTTCAGCAGGAAATAACAAAGGGGCAAGCTACAAGCCATAAGCTGCAACGCGAATCCGGGAATTGTCTGTTTTTATGCCGTAGGCGCCGCGCCGCGCCGGGGCTTTGGGCGCGGCCTCAAGTGTTTAATACACATAAAGCTTTAAATCGCGTTGTAGCGGCTTCAAAGGGGGAATGGGACATGCGCACTGTTATCGCGGCCTTGTTGCTGGTGCTGGGGGCGCCGGCCATGGCCATGTCACTGGCGCTGGCCAAGGTGGAGCGGGCCCGGGACGGGGAGACCGAACAGCAGGTCTGCGACCGGGCCATGCAGTTGATGACCGAAGAGCTGCATGCCAGCCTGCTCAGCGTTATCGCCGCTACCGATGATTACCACCAGCGCAAGGCGGCCTACAAGAAACTCGACCGGTCGGAGTCCCTGCTGGAAGCGGCCTATCTCAGTCAGTTACAGGATGAAAAGCCAGCCTTGCAGGGGCAGCGCTGGAGCGGTTCACGCTGCTCCTTACGTGCCCGCTATGATGGCGACATTGATGCCCTGGCCAAACGGGTGCCCTTGCCGTCCACCGACAAGCCGGTGGCGAAACAGGCTGAAGATGCGCCACCGCCGGGGATGGATCCGCGCACCTGGGAGCTGTTCAGCAGCAGCCGTGACCGTGCAGAATTGTCCCAGGCTTTCAGCACCGTGGCGGCACTACGTACCCGGATTACCGAATACTACCTGCGCTCGGGAAGCTGGCCGGAGAGTCTGGATGCCATGCAGATTGCCCCGGAGCAGGTTACCGGCAAGCGTATCCGTCGGGCCTACATGTTGCACGACGGTATGCTCAAATTGGAACTGGCGGGCAGGCTGGAGGGGCACGAACTCACCACCTGGCCGGTGGAAGGCGGTGTTCGGGGGGTGGACTGGGAATGCTCCACCACCGTGGACCTGGGCCCCAACAGTTTCTGTGAACAGGCGGAATGACAAGCCTCAAGCTACAGCTACAAGCTACAACGCGAATTCTGGCATTATGTGCTTTCAAAGTAAGAAGCCGCGCCCAAAAGATATCGGCGCGGCTGCTGTAGTATAAAACCAGACAAACCCCGGATTCGCGTTGTAACTTGAGGCTTGCAGCTTGTCGTGCCTCACCCGCCGATCTTGCGCAGCTGGTAGACGTTGTGGGCGATGGCGACCACTTCGCCCTTGGTGTCCTTGAGCTCCACATCCCACTCGAAATCGCATTTGCCCACCTCTTCCGTGGTGCTTTCGATACGCGCGATTTCCTCGTCACTCAGGGTGACTTCCACGGTCACATCCGTGGTGGCGGGGCGGCGGAAGCGAATGTGCATGTCCTTGACGATGGGATAGAACTTCCCGGTATCAAAGGAGGTCAGGTAGATGGTGCCGCCGGGCAGCTCGGCCAGGGTGTAGAGGGCGCCGGCATACATGATGCCCACGTGATTCACATTGGGAGCAAAGGGCATCAGCATCTTGCAGTAACCGCGGTCCACATCCAGGGTCTGGACCCCGCAGCGTTCCACGAAGGGAAAGGTCTTGTCGCTGGCGGCTTTGATCAGTTGCTTCTGTTCGTCGGAAAGGGCCATGTCAGTTCTCCTCAGTTGTCGAGGATGCTAGCAAAGCCCGTTGTGATGCCGGCAAACCGTTTTGTTCACGGCGGTGGCGCAAACGGTCAGTCCCCGGAAAACAGGGAATCGGTCTTGGCCGCACAGATGAAATCGTTGCGGTGCAGGCCGTGAATCTTGTGAGTCCACCAGGTGACGGTAACCTTGCCGTACTCGGTCAGGATGGCCGGGTGGTGGCCTTCGGATTCGGCCAGTTCACCCACCTGGTTGGTAAAGGCCAGGGCGTCAACAAAATTCCGGAAACGGAAGTGCCGCTGCAGCTTTTCCACACCATCCTCTTCCACCAGTATCCAGTCGGGAATCTGGGGGTGCAGTTCCTGGCGCTCCTGGTCGGTTACCTGGGGGGCGTCGGCCTGGCATGCGTCGCAGCTCTGTGTGCTCAGGGAAGTCATAGTAATAGTTGACAGTTGAAAATTGATAGCTAAAAAGCAGTAGGTGATTTTTTAACTGTCAACTATCCACTGTCAACTGTCCACTATTTTCAGGCCGGCTCACAAAGCCGTACCGGATCACCATCGGTGCCGCCGGGGGCCATTTTCTTGAGGATGCGGCGCAGTTTTTCCAGGTCCGTGTCATCGCGCACACGGCCGGGAATTTCCATGCCGTCGGCCAGGTTCAGTAACACGGCTTTCATTTTCTCCGGCATCAGTACCGGCTGGCGATGCTGCAACACATAGATGCGGTCGCCCCGCTTGAACAGCATGAAGCCATAATAGTAAGTGCCGCTTTCCACTTCTTCGTCTTTCACCTGGGCGGCATCCACGTTGATACCGATGATGGCGAACAGGGCCTTGGGGTCGGCATCGTCGAGGAATTCCCGATAGGACGCTTCGGCACTGGTGATCATGGGTGCCTTGGCGACCACTTCGCGCAGATAGCTGTTGAGGGTCAGGTTGAGCAGGGTGAGATCAGAGGCAAAGCGTGGTGCCTCGATCATGGGGTGGTTTTCCACGCTCAGGTAGTCCACCCGGAACAGGCGGCCGCTGCCATCCCAGAAGGTGGTGGAGCCGCCATTGCGGTCGCAACGCTCGTCCAGCACCACTTCCCCACGGAAGGTGTTGATGCCCAGATCAAGAATATAGGCGCCGGCTGGCGAGAAATAGTAGTCCCCTTCGCGGTCGCCCTGCAGGCCCTGACAGCCGGCCAGCATGGCGCAAAGAAGCAACGCGGCAGTTTTGGTTATTTTCATTATTCGCCCCGAATATAAAAAGCACACAAATCATAGCATAACCGGGGCCATACCCTGCCAGTGGCTCATGGGCCCTGGAGGACGGGCAGATTTCCCACCGGGATCACGGTCTTGTTCGGGTTGGGTTTGCGGCTGCGATTGTAATGCCAGGTGGCCTTGTGGGGCTGGGTATAGGCCCGGGCCGGCAGCTCGGTAATCGGAGTCTGGCAGGCGTCGATCTTCTCGGCTTCCTGGTTGAAGGCCGCCAGCAGCGCCGCATTGACGGCTTCCTGCTGCTGCGCCACGGCGTCCTGGCACTGGCCATCTTTTGCCGGCAGATAATTGACCGCCGGGGAGATCAGGACATATTGCTGCAGTTGGCGCTGGCTGGCGTCAATGACTTCCACGCACTGATGCACCCAGTAGTAGTAGCAGTCCTGGGCCCGGGCCACGGCGGCGGCAGCCATGATCAGCAGAACCAGTAAGGTACGGATCATGAGGGCAGCCCTTCGCGCTGCTGGCGGGCCGGTTCCCACTGCAGCAGGACGTTGTCGGTGATCAGGTGCTCGGGGATGCGGTGCCGGATTTTGGCATGCAGTTCGGGTAGCTGGCTCCAGTGCAACCCGGGCAGCATATGGTGGGCGGTGTGATAGCCCAGATTCCAGGAAGGCAGGTTGTAGCGCTTCAGTTCCACATTGCGCGAGGCGTGATAGTGGTCCTCGAAACCGGTGCCGGCATGCTGGCCGTAGGTGTTGTCCAGCAACATGAACAGCATGGCGATCATGGGCACCACAAAGACAATCAGCGCATTGCGCGGATCCAGCAGCAGTGCCGCCATCAAGGGCGTGTTTGCGAGCACTAACATACGCAGGAAGCGACGGTACAGGGCTGGGTGGCGCTGTCCGATGCGATGGATTTCCGGGTAGATCATGAGGGTGTTGACCAGCACATAGCGCCAGCGGGGCATCAGGGTGCCGTCGGCCTGTTGCCAGGGCGAGGGGTCCTTGTCCGGGTCAAGATAGAGTTTGTGGTGGCCGATATTGTGGTGCAGTGTCCAGCTCAGCGGGCTGGTGCCGGTCTGCAGGTAGAGGATGCACTCAAACAGCCGGTTCAGGGGGCGCTTGATGAAGGTATTCACATGATGGTGGTTGTGGCAGATGGCGCCGCAGGACACCTGCACAGGCAGCAGGGCCAGCATGCCAAGCCAGGTCAGCAGCCCGCTGGAAAAGAAAAACAGGCCAAGTTGAATGGGAAACACCGCTAACACCAGGGCAACAGCGGCACGATCAGCCCTATAGCGTACCAACATCTCATTCACCCGGGTCAGGAAATGACCCCTACTACGAATAAGGGGTGAGTCTAGCGGCAAAGAAAAATGTGATGAAGACCACATTAACCATCGCGCTGGGCGCGATGGTCAATATGCGGACGCTGGTCCCAGCGGTGATAGGTAAATATCTGCTTATACGTGGCCTGGCCTGAATTTTTCACCCCATGCCACGCAGTAGCCCGGACCTAATCACTGAGGGGCTATGCACTGCTTTGCGAGCCGGGAGCGACTTCCGGTTTTCGAAACTCGCTTATCGCAACTCGAAACGGCGTATGGCCCTGTCAGGCCAGTAGATCCCGGGCAATGGCAATTACCTGCATTTCATCGGTGCCGGCGTAGATCTGCAGAATCTTGGCATCACGCATTAGCTGTTCCACCCGGGATTCGCGCATATAGCCGTAGCCGCCATGAATTTGCACGGCCTCGGTGGCCACCTCCATGGCCGTCTGGGCAGCATAGAGCTTCATGGCCGAGGCTTCCGCCAGGGTCATTTGTTCGCCGGCGGCGGTCATCTCGATATAGCGGAATACCATGTTCTGCAGGTTGGTGCGTGCCACTTCCATCTTGGCCAGCTTGAGCTGGATAAGCTGGTTCTGGCCGATGGGGCGCCCGAACTGGTTGCGGTCTTTGGCGTACTGCACGGACAGCTCCATGGCCCGTTCCACCATGCCCAGCGCCATGGCGGCCACGCCGGCGCGCTCCTGCATGAAGGTGCCCTTGGCGCCACTGCGACCGTAGCCGTCTTCGCTGCCGCCGAGCAGGCGGTCGGCGCCTACCTTCACATCGGACAGGAACAGCTCGCCGGTGGGGGAGGAGCCAATGCCCATCTTCTTGAAAGGTTTGGACTGTTCCAGGCCTTCCATGCCGCTGTCGAGAATGAACGAGACGATCTTGCGCTGGTCGGCGGGGACGCCTTCCTCGTCCAGTTTGCAGATCAGGATGATGGTGTCGGCAAAGGGGCCATTGGTGATCCAGGTCTTGCTGCCATTGATCACGTAGCCACCCTTGCCGTCCCGGCGGGCCAGGGTCTTCATCTGCCCGAAAGCATCGGAACCGGCGTTGGGCTCGGAGATCGCCCAGGCTCCGACTTTTTCCAGCGTCAGTAGCGGCAGGGCCCAGCGTTCCTTTTGCTCGATAGTGCCCTTGCTCATGATGGCACCGCCGGCCAGGCCCATGGATACGCCCATGGCGGTCACCAGCCCCTGGGCGTGTTTGCAGATTTCGATGATGGGGATCATGCGCATGGCGGCTTCTTCGCCGGCCATGGCGGAGGGGCCGTCCTTTTTCTTTTCTTCCACGGTTTCGCCAGCGGCGATGGCTTTGTCCCGGGCCAGTTGTTTCTCAAAGGACTGCTTCGCCATCACATCCATGCCGAAGGTCTTGATCAGCTTGCGCAGGATGTCATAGGGCGGTATGCCGTTGTATTCGATGTCATCCAGTTGCGGCACGATTTCCTTTTCCACGAAATCGCGCACCATCTTCTGGATCATCTGTTGTTGTTCGGACCACTGGATCATGGGGTTGCCCTTCTGTTGGCCTTCTATTGGTTGGGTTCAACAGTAGCAAGAGCGATCCGGTGATCGCATTGATAAAAACGAGCGGATTTCTTGACGCTCCAGGTCAGTCTTCTGCGACCACGGTGATACAGGGGCGTGGCTCGAAACCGACTCGCATGATCAGTGCATCAGCGCCTGCGCTGGCTGCGGCGGCTTCGATGTCCTGGGGACGCAGCCGGGGGTGGCTGCCGTTGTAGAACTTCTGTGCCGCACTGGCGTTGAGTGTGCGGTCCCGCGCCTGTTCGTAGGGAACGCCCTCGCCACCCAGCAGATAACGAATGTATTCGGCGCAGGCCACGTCTTCGTCGCCGGTGGGGTGGGAGGCCACCAGCACTACGGTGGGCGGGTTCTTTTTACGCAGATAGTTGGCAGTGGCCTCGGCATTGACCAGGCCGGCGACCAGGACTTCGCGGCTGTCGCGGGCCTTCAGGGTGGCGGCCACGCCGTTGGTGGTACGCAGGATCAGTTCGCGACCGTGCAGGTCGGCCTGGTCGATTTCCCAGGGAGAATTGCCGAAATCAAACCCCTTGATGGGCAGGGCTTCCACCTCGCCGGCCAGCAGGGCGTGGGGCAGGTGTTCGTCACGCAGGGCAAAGGCCTGCTCGGCATTGGCCACCGGCCAGATACAGCGCAGGCCCCGGCGGAAGGCGTGGTGGCTGGTGGTGAAGGCGCGAATCACGTCGATCACCACCGTGATGCCGTAGATGTTGTGCGGCGGGTTATGCCCCTGGGCAATATGTACTTCCATTAATGATCCTTTGCCCGGGGCTGGTTAGAACAGCAGACCAATTCCCCAGGTAGCGTTATCGAAAATTTCCTCTTCACTGTCCTGGTACTGTTCCACGGCCACCGTAAAGGTGATGCGGTCGCCCAGGGTCATGCGGTCCTTGGGGGTGCGCCTGCCGGAAAGAAAATCCATCACCGAGCGGAAATTGAAATCGGAACGAAAGCGCAGCAGGTCACCGTGGTTGCCATAGCCATACTGGATCTGCACGATGCGACCAAAACCGATGCCGGCGTAGACATTATTCACGCGCTCTTCGTTCGCTTCGGACAGGTCATCGTCGCGCTTTTCCACCCGCAGCGGGGATTCGCCGAATTTTTTGGTACTCACCCCGCCGTTCAGTGCCACGCTGGTGTAGTTGGCGTCCACAAAGAAGCCGGTATCAATGTCCTCGGTGGGGTCCACCCGGCCGACGGAAAACACGGTGCCCCGGATCAGGTCGACGCCGCTGTACTTGTCATCCGCCTGCACGCCGGCGCTGCCCAGTAGCAACAGGGCTGTGACACTTATTATTCTTTTCATGAATATCCCTCCTTGAAAGGCATCATTATGCCTAACAGGCGATTGAAATACAGTCCGGTCGGGCGACCACAGGTTACGGCGCCGGAGTTCGTGCCAGGGTCCAGACCCGAACCTCGGCGGCGCCCTGTTTCAACAGGCAGTCGGCGGCGGCCCGGGCGCTGCTGCCGGTGGTCATCACGTCGTCCACCAACACCAGCCGCAGACCGCGGACGTCCTTTACCGGGCGGAACGCCTGGCGCAGATTGCGCTGACGCTGGCGGCGCGACAAACCCTGCTGCATGGGCGTGAAGCGCTGGCGTTGCAGGGCGGACAGCAGGGGACGGTCCCACAACGAGGCCAGTCGCCGCGCCAGCCGTTCACTCTGGTCGAAGCCCCGTCGCCAACGCCGACGCCAGTGGGCGGGCAGGGGGCAGAGGGCATCCGTATCGGGCCAGGGTAGCGGGGCCCGGGCCAACAGTTGTTCGATGGCCCGCTCGGCTACCAGGTCGCCATGGTGCTTGTAGCGGCGAATCAGCAGATCCAGCGGGAAACGGTACTGTAATGGCGACTGGCTGGCGGAAAAGGCTGGCGGGCGGCGCAGGCAGCGACCACAGAGAGGGGCTTCGTCCTGGTCCTCCAGCGGGGCGGCGTGGGGCAGCCCGCAGCGGCAAACCGGGGGTTCTATCGGGGCAAGCAGAGACAGGCAGGGGTGACAGAGCAGGCCTCCGGGAGCCTGGCCGCAGAGCAGACAGCGAACGTTAAGGTCAAAAAATATACTGCAGTAAACTTTTGTTGCGGCCTTGAGGTTGACAGCTGGCATGGGCCTCCCTAGCCTTTCTCAGGTTCCTGAATCGGAGAAGAAGCATGCCCGCCACCGCCAGCACCGCCCAATCGTCACTGTCTGACATTGCTGTACGCCATGACTGGAAACGCAGTGAGATCGAAGCCCTGTTTGCCCTGCCGTTCAACGATCTGCTGTTCCGGGCGGCGGCGATTCACCGGGAGAATTTCGACCCCAATGCGGTGCAGGTGAGCACGCTGCTGTCCATCAAGACCGGCGCCTGTCCGGAAGACTGCAAGTACTGCTCCCAGTCCGGCCACTACAACACCGAACTGGAAAAGGAAAAGCTGCTGGAAGTGGCGCGGGTGGTGGAAGAAGCCAAGGCCGCCCGTGAAAAGGGGGCTTCGCGCTTCTGTATGGGCGCTGCCTGGCGCAGCCCGCGCGACAAGGACATGCCCTATGTGCTGGACATGATCCGCCAGGTGAAAGGGCTGGGCATGGAAACCTGCATGACCCTGGGCATGCTGGATTCGGGGCAGGCCGAGGCCCTGGCCGATGCTGGCCTGGACTACTACAACCACAACCTGGACACCTCGCCGGAGTATTACGGCCAGGTGATTACCACCCGTACCTACAAT
>JAKSCQ010000279.1 GCA_022360555.1 Pseudomonadales bacterium | reverse complement strand
TTCGCCACCCCCCAGGGAGCTGGTGCCGGTTTCGTTACACCCGGCCAGAACCAGGGCGACGAGCAGGGAAAGCAGCAGGGCAGGGGCCTGCTGCAGGGTTTGCATCATGCGTTGCATGGTTATCTCCATAATCGGTTTTCATTGCCCGGCGAAGGTAAAGGCGCCGGGCCATTGGCCATGAAAGATGGCGTTCAAAATTCGATACGGGTGCCGACGGTGATGTTGCGTCCGGGCTCCGGCACGGTGGTGGCCAGGAAAGAGGCGTGGTTGAACACCTCTTCGCCGAGCAGGTTGTTACCGCGCACAAAGAAGCTGTAGCGCGGGTCGCCGCGCAGCCGGTAGCTGAGGGTGGCGTTCACCATGTCGTAGGCGGCGGTGCGTTCCTCGAACCCGGCGATCTGGTCCTGGGCGAAGCTGCGGTAGAACTCCAGCTCGCCGTCGAAATGCCCCACATAGGTGTTGAGGCGGGTGCCCAGTCGCTTGGCGGGAATTCGCGGCAGGTAGCCGCCATCGTCGAAGGTGGCGCGCACCATGTCGCCGAACACGGTGATGCCCAGCGGGTTGACGCCGTAGTAGCTCACCGAGCCTTCGGCACCGGTGAAGGTGGCGTCGCGCTGGCTGTACTTGATCAGCCGGAAGTCTTCCTGCTGGTCCAGGGTGCGGGCATAGATGTAGTTGTTGATGCGGTTTTCGAACACGCCCAGATCAAACAGCCAGTCGCCCCGGGTCTTGCGCAGGTTGAGGTTGGCGTTGAGGCTGACCTCGTCATCCAGGTCGCGCATGCCGCCGCCGCAGTCGCTGAGCAGACCGCACTCGTAGGTGTTGGTGGCCAGGTGGACGCCTTCCGCATAGAGCTCCTGGGCGCTGGGGGCGCGACCGGAATGTCCCACGGAAAGCACCAGCTCATAGCCTGGCACAAAGCCCCAGTTGGCGGCGGCGGACAGGGAGGTGTTGTCGGCGTCCACGTCCGGCAGGAGCTGGCCGTTGCGCGCATCCGGCTTCACGGTCTGGTGTTCCTGGCGGGCGCCCAGCTCGAAGGTCCACTGCTCGTTGAGGGTGTATTCCTCCACGACAAACGCCGCGATGGCGGTGGTGTCGGTTTGCGGCACGAAGGCTTCCGTGCCCACGGAGCTGAAGTCGAACTGGGTGTATTGCAGGCCGACCACGCCGCGCCAGTTGCCAAACGGTTGATGTTCCACTTCCAGCCGGGCATCGCCACCCCGGTTGCTGAAGGTGGTGCCGATTTCGCCTTCCTCGATCTCGTGGTGACGGTATTCGGTGTGGTTGCCACGGAAGCGGATGGTGGCGATGCCGTCCATGGGGTTGCGGTACTCACCACGGGCGTCCACCCGGCGGCTGGCCAGGTCCACGTAGGGCACGATCTCGCCGTGGTCGTGGTCATAGTCATGGCCGGCATCGGGGCAGTCCAGGCTGGTCCCGTTGGCCTGGCATTCCTCGAACTCGTGGCTGTGGCCGGGCAGGCCATAGTTGTCACGGCGGTAGCTGTAGGCCAGGCCGAAGTAGCCCTGGTCGCCAATCCACGAGGCGCCGATGCTGCTGTTGTCGCTTTCGGCATAGGTGCCAGGGACGGTGAGCTGCTCGAAACCGTTCACCTCGTAGTCCTCCGCGTCCCGGCGGCTGCCCTCCACACGAAAGACCAGATGGTCGGTGGCGGAGAAGGTGATGCCGGCGGCGGTGGCGTTTTCATCGGCCACGGTGTTGGCGCGCGCGCCCACGAAACCTTCCACCTCTTCACGGGGGCGTTCGGTGGGAATGCGGGTGTCCAGCACGTTCACCACGCCGCCGCTGGCGCCGCTGCCGTAGAGCAGGGTAGACGGGCCGCGCAGCACCTCGATCTGGCGGGCCAGCATGGGATCCACGGTGACGGTGTGGTCCGGGGAGATGGTGGAGGCATCCAGCACCTGGGAGCCGTCGTTGAGCACCCCCACGCGCGGGCCGCTCTGGCCACGGATCACCGGGCGGCTGGCGCCGCCACCAAAGGTGTCACTGTGGACGCCCGGCTCGCTCTTGAGCGTTTCGCCGAGGGTGTCCTCGCCCTTTTCGGTGAGGGTCCGTTGATCCATCACCGAATAGGGGGTACTGGGGCTGCCACTGCCCAGGGGCAGGGCGGAGACATCCACTTTTTCCAGTTCGTGGACATCGTTGTTCTGATCATTGGCCATTACTGCTGCGGGCACACTCAGGGCCGCAGCGACGCACCCGGCCAGGGTCAGGCGTCGATAAACCATAATTACCTCTGTCATTAACCTTCATGCGGACACGGAATTCCCGTCAGGAAAAATCCGGTCGTCAGGTCTGATGTCCGGCAGGGGTACAGAACCGCTCGCCGTACTGGCGTGGCGGCAGAAGCCTGCCGGTATTGACGGTGGATGTGTCAGACAGAGGGGGGCGGGCCGCGAGGTGGGTGCTGGGCGTGTTCGCTGCGTTGCAGCAGGGGGGCGGCCGGGGCCTGCGGGGCCGGTTCGGCGTGCAGTGCCACGGGAATGGCTTGGCTGGCGGGCAATGCCAGCAGGCCATGGCCATGGGTACAGACCTGGCAGTCCGCGGACGCCAGCAGTTCCTGGTGGTCGCTGCTGGTGTCGATGTGCGAGGGGGCGTGCCAGGCCAGCAGAAGCTGGGCGCAGAACAGCGCGAGAATCAGTGACAGGGACAGGCCGCGATAGCGGGCGAGGTTCATGGTGCTTCCTCCCCGTGCCGGTGGTCGACCGGTTCGGTCCCCGGTACATAGTCGAAACCGCCTGGATGCCAGGGATGGCACTTGCACAGCCGCCGGGCCGCCAGGGCGCTGCCGCGCAGGCTGCCATGCACCTCCACCGCCTGTCGGGCATATTCCGAGCAGGTGGGGTAGAAGCGGCACTGATTGCCAATCCAGGGGCTCAGCAGCTTCTGGTACAGCCAGAGCATGCCGAGCAACAGCGGTTTCACGGTGATTCGCCTGTCTCGCTTTGGTTAGCCCGCCATCATACGACCAACCCGGTGACGGATGCCACCTTTCTCACCGACGTTGGATGGTCCTTCGTGTTGCTTGCAAGTCGTCCACAGCCAGGCGTCTGGTGTTTCCTGTCCGTTGGTGCTTTGCCCGCAAAGTGATGAAGGTTGGCCTCCACGGGGTTCGCCTTGCAAGCAAGGCTCCAACGGGGTGGTGAGGAGGCTGAGCCCCCTCCTTCCGCTGCCAGCCATCGTTGGAGCTTTGCTTGCAAAGCGAAGGTTTCAGAAGACACGGGTTGATGCAGCACCCGTTTTCCTTGCGAGCAAGGCTCTCCAATGGTGCCCTGAAGGGTCAGTGGAGGCCTCTGCCGGTTGTGCCAATTTGCGGGAAGGCCCTTGTCTGGCGGCAAAGTGGGCGCATACTGCGCGCAGCCCGAGATACCAAGGAGATAGATTGTGAGAGCCGTTGTTCTGATGTTGTGGATGTTGGCCATGCCCGCCTGGGCGGCCGAGTGGGAACTGAACCGTGAGGGCACAGAGCGGGGCGAGGTGACCACCTATGTGCGTGAGGTATCCGACAGCCCGGTGAAAGCCTTCAAGGGCATTGTGGAGGTCCCGGCAAGCATGACCTCGGTGCTGGCGGTGCTGACGGCGGTGGATACCTTCCCGGAGTGGATTTTCCAGTGCCAGGGTGGTGAGCGGATCAGTGCCCGGGAGGAGGAGCGCATCCATGTGCGTTTCAATGGCATCTGGCCGGTGTCCGACCGGGATGTGGTGCTGGCCAATACCCTGAGCCAACAGGGCAACGGCATGGTGACCCTGCAAAGCGTCAATGCCGAGGGGGTAATGGACAAGCAGAAAGGCTATGTGCGCATTCCCGCCCTGGATAACCAGTTCAGGCTGACACCGCTGGACGATGGCTGGGTGAGGGTGGAGTTTGAAACCTTTGTGGACCCGGGGGGCAGCGTTCCCGTCTGGCTGGCCAACCTGGTTGCCACCCAGGCCCCGCTGAAGACGCTGGAAGGGATCAAGGAGCAACTGGCCAAGCCCCGTTTCAGCAATGTCAGCCGAGCGGACCTGCCGGACCTTCCGGGGATGGATGCGTTGAAGCTGTGAGTTGCAAGTTTCAAGTTTCAAGTTGCAACGCGATTGATGTTTCTCGCAGGTTGCAACGAAAGAGGCCGCGTCCAAACTCTGGGCGCGGCCTCTTTGCTTCTGATATGCAGGAAAACTTTTCCGCGTTGAAACTTTCAACTTGTAACTTGCAACTGCTTCACCGACTCCAGCGCGTGCCTTCGCGGGTGTCTTCCAGTTGAATGCCGGCCTCGGTGAGCTGGTCGCGGATTTCGTCGGCGCGGGCGAAGTTCTTGTCTTTCTTGGCCTGGGTGCGTTCGGCGACCAGGGCGTCGATTTCCGCGTTGCTCAGGCCGTCATCGCTGGTGTGCTTGTTCTGGAACCAGGCGGTGGGGGCTTCGGTGAGCAGGCCGAGCAGGTCGGCGGCGGCCAGCAGTTCGGCTTTCTTCTTCGGCTTGTCGGCCAGCTCGGCCTTGTTCAGTTCGCCGGCGATGGCGTGCAGGGCGCTCACCGCTTCGGAGGTATTCAGGTCGTCTTTCAGCGCTTCCAGTACCGGGTGGTTGTCCGGCAGTTGGTAGCCTGCTTCCGGCTCCACGGTTTCGCCGCGACCGAGCAGGGCGTAGTAGAGGGTGTCGAGCCCTTTCTCGGCATTCTCCAGCACGTCGGCGGAGAAGTTCAGCGGTGAGCGGTAGTGGCTGGACAGCAGGGCGAAGCGCAGGATTTCGCCGTGGTACTGGGTGAGCAGGTCGCGCACCAGGCGGAAGTTGCCCAGGGATTTGGACATCTTCTCGCCATCGATGTTGATGTAGCCGTTGTGCAGCCAGTAGCGCACGTAGTCGGTGCCGTGGGCGCAGCAGCCCTGGGCGATCTCGTTTTCGTGGTGGGGGAAGATCAGGTCCTGGCCGCCGCCGTGAATGTCGAAGGTCTCGCCCAGGTACTGGGTGCTCATCGCCGAGCACTCGATGTGCCAGCCGGGACGACCTTCGCTCCAGGGCGACGGCCAAGAGACCTCGCCCTCCTTGGCTTTTTTCCAAAGCGCGAAGTCCAGGGGATCGCGCTTGCGGGTGTTGATCTCCACCCGTGCGCCGCACCGCATCTCCTCCGGATCGCGATTGGAAAGGCGACCGTAGTCGGTGTAGGTGCGCACGTTGTAGTAAACGTCGCCTTCCGATTCGTAGGCGTATCCCTTGTCGATCAGCGATGCGATCATGGCGACGATTTCTTCGATGTGTTCGCTGACCTTGGGTTCGTGCGTGGCGGGTTTGACGCCCAACAGCGCGATATCCCGATTGCTGGCTTCGATCATATCTTGAGAATGTTCCAGAGCGGTTTTGCCCAGTTGCTTCGCACGTTCGATGATCTTGTCGTCCACATCGGTGAAATTGCGGACGTAGGTGACTCGAAAGCCTTTGAATGCAAAATAGTTGCGAATCATGTCATAGATGATGGCCTGCATTCCGTGGCCGATATGGCACACATCGTAAACCGTGACGCCACAACTGTACATGCGAATATGGC
>JAKSCQ010000181.1 GCA_022360555.1 Pseudomonadales bacterium | reverse complement strand
GTAATGGGTCGCATGCAGTGTGGCGGCGGTCGGCGACGGCACCCAGGCACAGTTTGCACCCGCCTTCGGATGGGCACTCTTGGTCGCGAGCATATTCGCCATCTGATCGGGAATGGGCCACATACCCTTGCCAATCTGCGCACGACCGGCCAGACCGCAGGCCAGGCCGACGTCGACGTTCCAATCTTCATAGGCCGCGATCCACTTCTGGTTCTTGATCTCGGCCTTGGGCAATACCGGCCCCAACTCCATGCTGGTATGGATTTCGTCGCCGGTACGATCCAGGAAACCGGTGTTGATGAAGATCACCCGCGATTTCGCGGCACGAATGCACTCCGGCAGGTTCACCGTGGTGCGGCGTTCTTCGTCCATGATGCCCATCTTGAGCGTGTTGCGCTCCAGGCCAAGCGCATCTTCGACGCGATTGAAGATTTCCGAGGCAAAGGCCACTTCTTCCGGGCCGTGCATCTTGGGCTTCACGATGTACACAGAGCCAGTACGGCTGTTGCTCAGCTTGTTGATCTTCTTCAGATCGTGCATGGCGGCCAGTACGGTCACCATGCCGTCCATGATCCCTTCCGGGGTTTCCTCGCCGTTCATGAGGATAGCCGGGTTGGTCATCAGGTGGCCCACGTTACGCACCAGCAGCAGGGAGCGGCCGTGCAAAGTCAGTTTGGAGCCGTCCAGGGCGGTGTACTCACGGTCGCCATTCATGGAACGGGTCAGGGTCTTGCCCCCCTTCTCGAAGCTTTCCTGCAGGTCGCCCTTCATCAGGCCGGCCCAGTTGCGGTACACCTCGACCTTGTCTTCCGCATCCACGGCGGCCACAGAGTCTTCGCAGTCCTGGATGGTGGTGATGGCGGATTCCAGCAGCACGTCTTTCATGTTGGCGGCATCGTCGGCACCAATCGGGTGGTTGGCGTCGATCTGGATTTCCGCATGCAGGTTGTTGTGCTTGAGCAGGATGCCGGAGGGCGCGGAAGCCTCACCCACATAGCCCTGCAGCTGGCTTTCGTCTTTCAGGCCGGTCTTTTCACTGCCGAGGGACACTTCCAGCTTGCCGTCAACGATGGCGTAGCCAGTGCTGTCCTTGTGGGAACCGGACGCCAGCGGGAAGTAGCTGTCCAGGAAATCACGGGCCCAGGCAATAACCTTGGCGCCACGCTTGGGGTTGTAGGCGCCGCCTTTCTCGGCACCGCCTTCGTCAGAAATCACGTCGGTGCCGTACAGGGCATCGTACAGGCTGCCCCAGCGGGCATTGGCCGCGTTCAGGGCAAAACGGGCGTTTTTCACGGGCACAACCAGCTGCGGGCCGGCGATGGTGCCGATTTCATCATCCACGTTGGCGGTGGTGACCTTGAAGTCATCGCCTTCCGGCAGCAGGTAACCGATCTCGGTCAGGAACTGCTTGTATTCGGCCATGTCGATGGCCTGGCCTTTACGGGCCTTGTGCCACTCGTCGATCTTGGCCTGGATCTCCTCACGCTTTTCCAGCAGCGCCTTGTTCTTGGGCGCCAGGTCCTTGAGGATGCTTTCCAGCTCGGCCCAGAAGTGCTCCGGGTCCACGCCGGTGCCCGGCGCAATCTCGTTGACTACCAGATCATGGAGTTCGGCGGCGATTTCCAGGCCACCCTTCTGAATACGATCGGTCATGGTGCTCCTACCCTTCTGGTCGAGAGAGTCTTGGTTAATCGGGTCGTTTGGCGACAATCCAGGTGCTGATCCAGCGCCTCAGCGCGATCAGACCGGTCATCGCAAAAGCCCGGGGAAACAGTGACGTGGCGGCCCCGACGGAGCGGCCCCGCAAATAAGGCGCCGGCATTTTACCGGAAACGGCGCCGTGAATCATGTTTAGTCACAAATCCGGGATGGATCGGTGCTTTTTTGACCAATGCAATCAGCCGAACAGGTTGACCACATCAAGCCGATGAGCCTGCTCACCGCCCTGCTGCTGCCCGTCTTCCAGGTGCTCGAAGTCAAACAGGCGGGTGTCAGCCAGTTGGGAGGGGGCGATGTTCTGAATGGCGGCAAAGATGTTCTCGATCCGCCCCGGCTGCTGCTTATCCCACTGTTTGAGCATGTCCTTGATCACCTGACGCTGCAGGTTTTCCTGGGAGCCACACAGGTTGCAGGGAATGATGGGGAAATCCTTGAAGTTGGAGAACTCGATAATGTCCTTTTCCCGGCAGTAGGCCAGCGGGCGAATAACGATATTGCGGTTATCGTCGCTACGCAGCTTGGGGGGCATGGCCTTCATCTTGCCGCCGTAGAACATGTTCAAAAACAGGGTCTCGATGATGTCATCGCGGTGGTGGCCCAGGGCAATCTTGTTGGCGCCGATTTCCTCGGCAAACCCGTAAAGACTGCCCCGGCGCAGCCGCGAACACAGGCCGCAGGTGGTTTTGCCCTCTGGCACCTTCTCCTTGACGATGGAATAGGTGTCCTTTTCCAGGATGTGGTAGGCCACCCCTTCCCTCTCCAGGTATTCGGGCAGCACATGCTCCGGAAAACCGGGCTGCTTCTGGTCCAGATTCACCGCCACCAGCTCGAAATTCACCGGTGCCGAGTGCTGAAGATTGCGCAGGATCTCCAGCATGGTGTAGGAATCCTTGCCGCCGGACAGGCACACCATCACCTTGTCGCCCTCGCCGATCATGTTGAAATCGGCAATGGCCCGCCCCACCTCGCGCCGCAGCTTCTTTTGCAGCTTGTTGAGGCGGGTGCGGCTTTTGGTATCAGCAGCGTCCAGAGACATTACGTCACCTTCATTTTTCGGATCAGTCGACGGTACAGCGAAGGCGACCAGCGTTTCAGGTAAACACCGGCCCTTTCGCGGCCGGCGATGATAACCTGATCGCGCCCGCGCTGCACGGCTTCCACCAGCCGTTCGGCGCATTCTTCCGGGGGGATTCCGGCCTGCTGGGCCTCGTCCATGGAACCCTGGGCAGAGCCGTCCGCGGTCAGGGCATTGACCGACACCTGGGTATGGATGAAACCCGGCATGGCCAGGGTCACCCGTATGCCGGCATCGTACTCTTCCGCCCGCAGGGACTCGAAGAAGCCGTGTAGAGCATGTTTGCTGGCACTGTAGGCGCTGCGCAGGGGCGTGGGCAGCTCGCCCACCAGGGAGGTGATCACCACAAAGCGGCCACCACCCTGCTCCTTCAGCCAGGGCAGCACCGCCTTGGTCAGGGCCACGGTGCCGAAGAAATTCACTTCCATGATGCGCCGATCCACAGACAGGTCAGTCTCCGCCACCAGGGAGCGCTGGGAAATCCCGCCGTTGTGAATCACCTGGTCCAGCCGATCGAAACGTTGCCGGACCGTGGCCACTGCTGCGGTCATGGCATCGCTGTCGGCCAGATCCAGCGGCAGGACCAGATGATCGTCGCTGTTCACCAGCCCGGACTTTACCCGCTCCAGCTCGGTTTCACGGCGGGCGGACAGCACCAGGGTCGCCCCCCGGCGGGCGTACTCCTTCGCCAGAGCCTCGCCAATCCCGGAGGACGCCCCGGTAATCCAGACCACCTTGCCGGCCAATGTTTCGGACATGGTTGTTGTCTCCACACATTCGGATAGGCGAAGGGTAAAGGGAACCGGTGGAAAACCAAAGCGCTCGGGGCTTGTCGGCGCCATACGGGTGTGGGCGCGAGTGGCAAGTAACGGGTGTCGGGTTTCGAAAAACCAGGCGGAAATGAAGGTGGATTATGCCCTTTGGCGAATCCTCCCAACAATGCCACCCCAACCCCTGTGGGAGCCATGCTCGCATGGCGAATGGGGGCTGGGAGTGGCGCCAGACTTGGTCTTGTTTGGATAGAGCTGTCGAGCGCTGAGATGCCGGATCACCCTCCGGGCGTTACTCCGCTACGCTCCGTTCCTGCAGCGGCTTTGCAGAAAGCACCGGGGGTGGGGAGCTTTTCAGGCCTTCCCAATCCACCCCGTCGCAACTGCCCTATTTCAGCTCCTTCGACGACAGGCCCAGCAGATGACGGGCCACGATCAGTTGCTGGATTTGCTGGGTGCCTTCGAAGATGTCGATGATCTTGGAGTCGCGGGCCAGTTTTTCCAGCAGGGTTCGCTCTGAATAGCCCAGCTCACCGCAAAGGGCCACGCACTTGAGTGTCACCTGGTTGCCCATGCGCCCGGCCTTGGCCTTGCACATGGAGGCCTCCTTCGAGTTGGGCTGGCCGTTGTCTGCCATCCAGGCGGCCTTGAGGGTCATCAGGCGGGCCGCCTCCAGATCGGCTTCCAGGCGATATAGCTCCAGCTCGCGGGCGGTCGAGTTATAAGGCTGTTTCGAGAAATCGGCGGCAACCCCTTCTTTTTCATATATTTCCCGGGTGATTTCCAGGGCGGCACGGGCCACCCCCAAGGCCATGGCGGCCACCTGCGGGCGGGTATTGTCGAAGGTCTGCATGACCCCGCCGAAGGCCTTTTTGCGAGCCGCTTCCGTATCGGCGATCTCGGCGGAACCCAGCACATGATCTTTGGGGATACGGCAGTCATTGAGAGACAGGGCCGCCGTGTCCGATACGCGCAGGCCCATCTTGTCTTCCACCCGCACCAGGCTCATGCCCGGGTTGCTGCGGGGAATGATAAAGGACTTGATTGCCGCCTTGCCCAGGGACTTGTCCAGGGTGGCCCAGACCACAACCGCATCGCAGCGCTGCCCGCCAGTGCAGTAGATCTTTTCACCATTGAGTACCCATTCGTCGCCATCCAGCACCGCCGTGGTGCTGATGGCCGCCGAATCGGAACCGGCCCCGGGTTCGGTGATCGCCATGGCGCAATACAGCTTGCCGTAAGCCTCCTTCTGCTCGGGGGTTCCCACTGCCATGATGGCAGCATTACCCAGGCCACTGCCGGGGATGGACAGCATCAGGCCCACATCCCCCCAACACATGGCCTCCACGGCCATAATGCCAGTCATGTTGCTGCCGTTTTTCACCCCGTCGTCATTGCCGGAGGACTTGCCACTGCCCCGAGGCATGGCCGCCATCATCTGTGCCACTGGCTTGAGTTCTTCCGGGGTCTCGCAATGCTCGATGGCATCGTACTTTCGGGAAATGGGCCGAAAGACCCCGCTGGCCAATTGCTGGGCCATCTGATGGACCTGTTCGAGCTTCGCTGGAATCTCCAGATTGATCATGTCTGTCTCCTCACACCATCAGGCTGCCGTGCAGCGCGGCTAGGCTGCGCAGGTTGCGGTACCACATCTCCAGGGGGTAATCGCGCACAAAGCCGGCGCCCCCGAATAACTGAATGCCATTGGTGCCGATCTCCATGGCCTTTTCCATGCACTGAAGGTGGGCCAGGTAGGCCTCACGATGGAAAGGCAGCCCCTGCTCCGCGCGGCTGGCGGCGCGCAGCATCATCAGCCGCATGCCTTCAATTTCGATGGCCATGTCGGCCACCATAAAGGCCACGGACTGGCGGCGGGCGATGGGCTCGCCGAACGCCTTGCGCTCGTTCACGTAGGGGATGGCGTAATCCAGCACCGCTTGGCAGCAGCCCACGGCCAGCGCACACAGCCCGATGCGGGACAAATCCACCAGCCGGTCCAGATCAAAGTGCGTAAGCCGGTCGCTGGCGGGAACCCGTACTGCCTCCAGCGACAGGGTCGTCATGCCGGCCGCGCGCAGTCCCATGTAACTTTCCGCCGTCACCGACAGGCCACCCGCGTCCCGTGGGACCACGAAAGCGCCGATCTCTCCATCACAGCGAGCCACCACCACAAACCAGGCGCACTCTGCGCCCATGGGGACCAGCGCCTTGCGGCCTGTCAGCCGATAATCGCTACCCTCCCGTTCCGCCTCACAGGCAGGCCGTGCGGGCTCGAAGGTGGCTCCCGGCTCCGCCAGGGCAATGGCCGCCGGGCAGCAGGTTTCGCTGGCCAGTTCGGGTAGCCAGCGTTCCTGCTGGTCGGCATTGCCGAAATCCATCAGGGCATTCACCGCCCCTACGGATTGCAGGGCCGCCAGGGCATGGGACATGTCCCCCTGGCCCAGGTCTTCCGCCGCCAGGGCGTTGGACAGGGGCGAACGTGGCATGCCCACGCCGCCGAGCGCCTCGGGCATGGGCATCAGGGACAGCCCGAAACCGGATATCGCATCAAGCAGCTCCCGGACGGGCTTGCCGGCTTCATCCGCTTCCCGGGCCTGCGGCCCCAGGGACTCGCGCACCAGGCGCTGCATGCTTTCACGGGTGATGCGTTGTTCTTCCGTGAGGGTGAGATCAAACAAAGGTGTCGCCATAGCGGCTCCCAAAAAATAAACGCCAAACCAATCAAACGGTTGTTTTATACTGAATCAACAGTTTGTCACCAGGTGTCTACGGCAAACAATGACGTGGATGATGATGCGGAGTGAGAAAAACGGTAAAGTTGGCGAAAAATAGAACAATTTCAAAACAGGTTTCTGCGCTTTCGTGTTTACCCTGATTCCCGCCGACCCACCTGAACGTGCCGTCCGACTTCGCCGGCAGTTGATGGCCGTGTATTCCTATGCGTTGCTGTGGGCAGGAACCTTTATCGGCGTACAGCTCACCGCCTTTGAGCCCTTTACCCCCCACTGGCAGATGTTTTCGGCCATGCTGGGGGCCAATGCCCTCTTTTACCTGCTGATCCGCTCACGGCTTAGTGAACGCCTCAACGACCCGAGCATGACCATCCTGCAGATGGCGGCGGGCATCATCCTGACCACCGCGATCCTGCACTATACCCGCGAACTGCGCGGCGCCATGCTGAGCATCTACTTCATGGTGATGACCTTTGGCGTCTTTGCCCTGGACCGGCGACGCCTGCTGTTGATGGCGGGCTTTGTTCAGCTTTGTTTTACCCTGTTGCTAATCTACGAGTGGCAGGAAATGCCTCAGCAGGCCCTGTTTTCCTACCTGTTCGGCCACTGGCTGATCCTGCTGCTGGGCCTGTGCTGGTTTGTCTATGTGGGTGGCTATATCCACAATCTGCAATTGCGCGTGCGCGAACAGCGGGCTCGTCTGCAGGAAGCCCATGACCGTCTCAGCGCCATTGCCATCCGCGATGAACTCACCGGCCTGTATAACCGGCGCCATTTCCTGGAGCGTCTGGATGAAGAAATTTCACTGGCGGATCGCAACGGCACCTCCCTGAATCTGGCGCTGATCGACCTGGACCATTTCAAGAAGGTCAACGACAACCACGGGCACCAGGCCGGCGATGAGGTGCTCCACCGCTTTGCCCGCATTGCCAGCCAGGGACTGCGCAAGTCCGATCTGTTGGCCCGTTATGGGGGGGAGGAATTCGTGGTGCTATTCCCCCATGCCAGCGAGTCCGCCTGTCTGGCGGCGCTGGAGCGGTTGCGGGAGCGTTTTGCGGATCAGCACTATGAATTTGCCCCATCATTGGCCACCACCCTGTCGGCGGGGCTGACCCGTTATCGCCGTGGGGAAAGTGCGCGGGAGTTCGCACAGCGAGCCGATGACGCCCTCTACCGCGCCAAATCACAGGGCCGCAACCGAATCGCAGCAGACTGCTGACCGCTTCTCGTGGCGCCGCAGTCCCGGTATGCTTGCCGCCAACCGGAGGAGACCATGTCAGAAATCACCAATCCCAGCCTGAAGAACACGGTGCGCCGCTATTTCCAGGAACTCGGCGACGATGCCCCCACCTGGACAGAGCTCCACGGCATGCTCTGCGCCGTGGCGGCAGGCCCCGACAATGGGCAGATCGATTATGCATCCCTGCTGGAGTTGCCCGTGCCGGATGACATCGCGATTGCCCTGGAAAAGCTACGGCAACGTCTGGTGACCCAGTTACTGGCCGGCGAGCCCATCAACCTGCCCTGTCTCCTGGACCCTTACCAGGAGGAGGATGGCCAGGACCTGGCCAGTTGGAGTGCCGGTTTCATGTCTGGCGTATTCGACGAGGAAGCGCTCTGGTATGCCGATGACGAAGAAGAGATGGCTCGGCTGCTGTTGCCCTTTATCCTGATTTCCGGCCTGGACGAGGACGAAGCCCTGGACGAAATCTGGGAGAACACCCAACTGGTGCGGCAAATGGCCCTGAGTATTCCGGAAATTCTGGAAGAGCTGTACCTGCAATTCCATGGTCCGGAAAGCGGAAACGGTGACAACCCGGACGCCACGGAATAACCCCTTGGCGCCCCTTTCTGCAGCCGGGCGCGACCCATTCGTGGCGCAGTTCTGCGTTCGCTGACGCACCTGCGTCTAGCAGGCTGCTGAAAAACCCTTGCATGCTCAGTCTTTCAGGCTGGCTCGCCCCTCGGCAAAAGGTAAAGAGGGGGCACAATTTTGAAGGTGTATCTCCATCCACCTCTTCACCTTCAAAGAACGTGTAACGACGAGTACGGGCCAGCCTGGAAGACCCGGAAGGCGCGACCGAGCTGACCTGCCCTACCCTGACAACGGCAACCTTCACTTCTCAAAATGGTCCGTCACCGTTCGCACCCATACTGGCTGTGAGCTGGCACCTGGACGCTGACAGTCACCGACGGCGAAGCGACGTCGCCTGCAGCCTGACAGCAAAACGGCGCCGTTACTCGTCCTTCTGCAACGACAAATGGCTGATATCCGGAACCCGGGTGTCCGTCTCTTCACGAAGCTGCCCCAGGTCTTCCCCCGGACTGGCCATGCTCAGATGGCTCACATCTGGTGCCGCCGGTGCGGCGGGCTTGTCGCTGTTATCCATGTCCTCACCCACCTCCGCCACCGTGAAGGCCCCGGAAAAACCGGTGCCCCCCGTGCGGATGGTGCCAACGGTCTCGATATCGCCCGCCGTCTCTTCACTGGCCGGACCCGTGTCGCTGCCGGGTTCGGCGGGTGCTGCCTGCTCCGGCCCGGCAGGCGCGGAGGGCTTTTCATAGGCTGAAGGCTCTTTATCCGCTGAGGGCTCTTTACCGGCTGTGGGCTCTCTACCCGCTGATGGCTCTCTACCCGCTGAGGGCTCCGCTGCCGGGGAGACTTGCGGAGGGTCCACCGGTCGCAGCTCACACTCCGCCCCGGCCTGTTTCAGCACGGCGCGAAACTTCATGGCCGTGGCCTGGTCGGCATCTTTTTTCAAGACCACCGGCTGGCCACTGAACAGCTTCTCCACCCGCGCTGCATCCATCTTGAACACCTTGGCCAGGTTGGCCTTGACGGTGTCCGGGTCCGCGCCTTTCACCAACTGGCCGGCAAATACAATGTGGTAACGGGCATCGGACATGGTGCTTTCCTCTTTGATTCTGTGGCGTTTTCCCGCAGCAGTCTGCTTGTAGCGATCGGGCACGTCCTGCAGGTCGTTCTCTCAATCCATCTGGCTGGCGGCATACTCCGCCAGGGCAGCAATGGTACGTGACGGGTTCAGGCCCAGTGCCCGTGGCACCATGGCGCCATCAATCACGAAAAGATTGGGGTAGTTGAACACTTCCCCCCGGTGATCCACCACCCCCTGGTCCACAGAATCGGCCATATTGCAGCCGCCCAGCGGATGCGGCGTTATCAGGTCCTTGAACCAGGTCCAGGTGGCCGGTGTCATTGGATCGCCCCCGGTGGCTTCGCTCAGGGCCAGGTGACGGTCCGCCAGCCCCTGTACCGCCTTTTCCGCCTTGCGGTAGTCCCACTCCAGTTTCAGCTTGTCGCGCTTCCAGAAGGTGTACCAGCGACGGCCAAGGTAGAAACGGCCGCCCGGATCATCCATGGCCTGGCCGAACCAGGGCATCATTTTCGCGAACGGGTCACTGCTCTCACCATAATTCAGCATGGCAGCGCCAAGCCGGGTACCGGCGAAGCGCGGGTCCTTGCCCCAACGTTCCATCCAGCTACCCAGCACATCCGGGATGCCACCATCCTCCACGAAATAGCGGGCACCGCCGTCGCTGCCGTCCAGATAATCAATGGCACTGGTAATAGTAGGCCCCCGGGTGGGAGAAAGACGGCGGTCTTCATAGGTCGCCGCCGTGGCGAAATCACCGTTACAGGACCAGTTATGGCCCAGCATGGGGCTCAGTTTGGATAGGGTCCGGAACTGGTCCCGGCAACGCAGCAACAGCTCCGTGGAACCCATGGAGCCGGCAGCTACGATAACCTTTTCCGCTTTGAAGCGACGCCAGCACTGCGCATCCAGATCCCGGGCCAATACTTCATAGCCTCCGCCCTTCAGGGGGCGAATGGTACGCACATGGTGAAGCGGGCGAATGTCGGCACCGGCCTGTTCCGCTGCCGCCAGATAATTCACATCCAGCGTATTCTTGGCCTGCACCGGGCAGCCCAGATCGCAGTTACCGCAGTGAGTACAGGTGCCCTGTTTCCGGCCCTGGGCATTGGTCCAGGTCTTGCTGTGACGGTAGTCGTAGGGATCATCGCGGTCCTCGGACCAGTCCGGATCGAACGTGATGGCCTGGGGAACCAGGGTAAAGCGGTCACCGGCACCCACCGCCTCGGCGCCTTCTTTCATCAAATGGGTACGCGGGGTCCACTGGTTGTTGGGCAGCGTTTGCACATTGAGCATGACGCCGGTGGTGTCGTAGTGCGGTTTCAGGGTGGCGTAGTTGATGGCTTCCGGCCAGCCATGATCGAAGGCTTCCGGCTTGGCTTCGATGCTCACATTGGCATAGATCAGCGAACCGCCCCCGACACCTGCGCCCATGGCCACGCTCATGTCACCGAAATAACGGAAATCGATCCAGCCGTTCTGTTTTTCCGGCTGATCTTCATCCCAGAACCAGTCGCTCTGCGTCACTGACGGGTAATCTTCCGGCAACCAGCGCCGCCCCCGTTCCAGCACTACCACCTTGCTTCCCTTCTCTGCCAGACGGCAGGCCATGACCGAGCCACCGAACCCACTGCCGATGACCAGGACTTCCACGTTTTCCATGTTCTCCCCCGCGTTTTTATGTCACCACCATAAATCTGGTGAGCTTTTTTGCACTATAAAATTAAGTGTCAATCCTGTCTATTTACAGCACTTTCCAGTAATCTGACCCCTGTCTTCGCCGGCCTTCAGCAACACCCATGGAACAGATCGACTTTGTCACCATTGAAGAGCAGCAGCGCCCACGCAAACGCAATCAGGCTGCCGTCGCCCCCAGTACGCGCAAACCTTCGAAGGCGCCGCGCCAGGGAGCGGTCCGTGAAGGCTACCGCCGTCTTACCGCCGATATTCCTGCCGACCTGCACAAGCGACTGAAAATGCAGGCGCTGATGGAAGACCGCTCCGTCACCGAGCTGATAGTACAGGCCGCCGAATACCTGTTGCGCAACCGCGATTAATTGACGGCTAGCAAGCCCACCTTCCCAACCGTCGCGCACAATCCCTTTTGGCGTTTTTTTCATCCGCTCTGTGGCGTTTCACACAAGCGTCACCCCGCTGTCATTGTTCCGCACAGATTGTCTTCCAGCATGTATAAAAACCGACACGGGAGAATGCTATGGCTGCGGATCTGTTCCTGTTGGGCTGTGCGATGCTATTCGCACTGGGTTACCGGTTTCTGTTCCGCCACCTGCCAGAGGAGCGCTGGCAGTTTGTCGCCTCCCTGCCGCTGAAGAAAAACGCCGATGGCTCCTGGCGGGGCCTCAACCTGACCTTCTACGGCCTGTTCACCGGCATCGCCGGCGGTCTGGGCGTCGCCACCTTCATTCTTCTGACCGCGTCCGCCGGTGTGTCACTGGGCACCACCCTGCTGCTCACGCTCGGCGTACTGGCCATCTGCCTGCCCGCCGCCAAGATCATCGCCACCGTGGTGGAGAAAAACCGCCATGGTTTCACCGTGGGTGGCGCCAGTTTCGTGGGCGTGATCATCGCTCCGCTGTTTCTCTGGATTGCCGACCTGATCAGTCAACGCTGGTGGGACACCTCCCTGCCCGCCTTGCCCATGCTGGCGGCCATGACCATTGCCTATGTACTGGGCGAAGGGGTCGGCCGGCTGGCCTGTATCAGTTTCGGCTGCTGCTATGGCAAGGCGCTGCACCGCTCTCCCCTGTGGGCACGGCGGCTGTTTGCCACGCTCAATCATGTCTTTATCGGAAAGACCAAGAAAATCGCCTTTGCCGGGGAGATGGAAGCGGTCAAGGTGATTCCCATCCAGGCGGTAACCTGTGTGGTCTACACTGCCCTTGCCCTGATCTGCAGCGCCCTGTTCTTCCACCAGCAATTTGCCCTGGCCTTTGCCCTGAGCCTGGTGGGCAGCCAGCTCTGGCGGGTGTATTCCGAAACCCTGCGTGCCGATTATCGCGGTGGCAGCAAGCTGTTTTCCGCCTACCAGTTCATGGCGTTACTGGCCGCCCTCTACGGCATCGTGATGAGCCTGCTACTGCCCGCCCACCCGGCGCTGGTGCCCAGCCTCAGCGCCGGGCTGGAGGCGCTATGGTCACCGGGTGTGATTCTCTGCCTGCAGGTGATCACCGTGGTGATGTTTTTCTTCTCCGGTACCAGCACCATCACTACCGGTGAGCTGCGTTTCGGCCTGGCACCGGACTGGCGCAGCCAGGCAGGCTGTGAAGAGGAAGGATGCAAGGAGGTGGGGAAAGCGGCGGCGTGAAGCGTGGCAAGCTTCAAGCTTCAAGCTGCAACGCGATTGGAGTGCCTCATGAAGCCAAGCCCTTTAGGCCGCGAACAATCTCTGAACGCGGCTTTTAACTCATCAAATATTATAAAACTCGCCCGCGTTGGAGCTTGAGGCTTGAAGCTTGTAGCTTGCTCCTCTAAACCAGCGCCACCGCCTTCACCTGGGCAAACAGCCGGGAGCCACGCTCCAGGGCCAGTTGCCGCACCGAGCGGGACGATACCCGGGCCAGCAGCGACTGCTCGCCCAGCTCCAGTTGGACCATGGACTGTCCGGGCCCGACCGAGCGTACACCGCTCACGGCAACCGGATGAATATTCAGGATACTGGAAGCCGCCGGTGCCTGGGCACACAGGCTCACATCCCTGGCGGCAATGCGCAGCCGGACGGGCTTGCCTTGCGGCATGGCCTGACGCGCCGGCAGCAGAAAATGGTGTTCGCCCACCGTTACCGTCAACAGATGATCCTGCGCATCAAAGCCGGATACGGTGCCCTCGATCAGGGTGGCCGCATCGCTGCGCAGGACAAAGGGACTGTCCAGGCTAGCCAGGGCTTCATGTGCCTCACCGAGCACCGTCAGCCGGCCTGACTCCATAAGCCAGACCTGGTCAGCCAGTGTGAGCAATTCGTCCAGATTGTGGGTCACGTACAGCACAGGCACCCGACGGCCCACCTCGGCGATGCTGGCCAACAGGGATTCCCGGTGCCCGAGGTCAAGGGCCGACAGAGGTTCGTCCAGCAACAGCAGCCGTGGCGAGCCGAGCAACGCTCTTGCCAGAGCGACCCGCTGTGCTTCCCCGCCGGACAGATTGGCCACCGACCGGTCCAGCAGTGACGCTATGCGTGTCTGCTCGATCACCGCGGTCAGGGACGCCTCACCGCCACGCCGACGCACCACGTACTGCAGATTCCCCCGTACGGACAAGTGCCGGAACAGAGTGGGTTGCTGGAACATCATGCCGACCGGACGTTCCCAGGGAGAAAGCCGCGCCCCCTCTCCTTGCCATACCTGCTCCCCCAGACGAAGCGTGCCATCACTGGGAAGCAGCCCCGCCAGCATCCGCAGCAGGCTGCTCTTGCCAGCCCCGGACGGGCCAAACAACACCGTCACACCGGTATCATCAAGCTGGCCACGGGCCTGCAAGCGAAACGCACCAAGCTCGCCACGAATATCGAAATCCAGACTCATGGCATAACTCCCGGCTGGGAGCGACGCTGCCAGCGAAACAGGGCCCATAACATGACCACGGACAGGACCAGCAGCGCCATGGCCAGACGGTGGGCACTGGCATAGTCACCGGCTTCCACATGCTCGTAGAGCGCCACGGACGCCACCCGAGTCTGTCCGGCTAGGCTGCCACCTATCATCAGCACCACGCCGAATTCACCAATGGTATGGGCAAACCCGAGGATGGCTGCGCTGGCATAGCCCTGTCGGGACTGGGGCAACACCAGTGACAGGAAACGGTCCACCGGGGAGGCACCGGAAATGGCCGCCATATCCAGTTGCCCGTCATCGATGGCACTGAACGCATTTTTCAGGGGCTGCAACACAAAGGGCAATGAGTAAATCACCGACGCGATCACCAGCCCGGTAAAACTAAACGCCAGCGAGCGGGCATCGCTCCAGCTTGCCAGCCAGCCCCCCGGCCCGGACGGCCCCAGCGCCACCAGCAGATAGAAGCCCAGCACCGATGGCGGCAGCACCAACGGCAAGGCCAGCACGGCTTCCAGCAAGGCCTGGCCAGGCAAACGGTGGCGAGCCAGCCACCAGGCTAGCGGCGTACAGATCAACAGGAGTATGGTCGTTGTTGCCAGAGCCAGCTTGATGCTGACCCACAATGCCAGCCAGTCCCCTTCACTCAGCATCCGCGCCACCTACCCGGTAACCGTTCTGCATGATCAGATCGCGCGCGGTCTCGCTGAACAGAAAATCAAAGAAGGCCACCACGTCCTCCCTGTCAGAAAGACGACCGCCCTGCTGGACGATGGGGGAATACAGGGTATCAGGCACCCGCCACTGGCTGCCGCCGGCATTGATCACCTGGCTCAAGGCCACAAAGGCCGCCGCCGCGGCCCCGCTGTGGGCGAAATGGTAGCTCTGCCCCACATTCTCACCACGGACACGGGGGACGGCGTCCGGGACGGACAGGGCCGCCAGCACCGACTCGGCTGCCTGACCATAGGGCGCGGTGCGGGCATTGGCCAGGGCCAGGGGCTGAATCAGCCCTTCCCGTAATACTTCCGGCCCCAGGGGCACACCGGGTTTGGGTGTCCACAGCACCAGAATACCCCGGGCATAGGTACGAACCGAGTCGGCCTGCAGTAACCCTTCGCGGGCCAGCTCCGCGGGGCGACGGTCATCGGCCGCCAGGAAAATATCGTAAGGCGCCCCCTGGCGAATCTGCACAGCCAGCTTGCCGGTGGAACCAATGGTCAACTGGATATCGGCGTCCGGCTGGTGCTTTTCATAGTGAGCCACCAACTGCTTTAGCGGAGAGGCAAAATTCGCGGCAACAGCAACCTGAACCGGTTCCGCTGTGGCGAAGGTGGCAAGCATTGCCAGCAAGGTGGCAACCAGGAACTTCATGAATGGCTCCACGGAATGAACAGTGGGGCTCAGTGTAACCTGAAACCCTCATGCCATGGATGAGAGCAAGGTGTTGGCGCTTCCCTGTTGACTCTTTTCGCAGGGGAAGCGGGCTGCACCCGCTGAAACCCCGCTACCCACCGTTGGAGCTTTGCTCGCAAAGCGAAGATTTCAGCAGGCACAGGAATTCATTCGAACCTTCGCCTTGCCAACAAGCTTCCACGGTGCGGCAGAGCCGCCGGCTCTTCAGGAAGGCTTGCGGGGGTTCTGGCCGCGATGCTGCTCACCACGGGCCCGCGCCAGCTCGATCTGTTTCTGCCGTTCCGCAAAACGCGCCTTTTGCTCCGGGCTGGATTCGTCGAAGCACTTGGGGCAGGACACACCCAACTGATATTGCTCTGAGGCCTTGTCCGCTTCGCTGATCGGGCGACGGCAGGCATGGCACTGATCGTAGTCACCGGGGTTGAGGTCGTGGTCCACGGTGACGCGCTCGTCGAAAACGAAACACTCCCCTTCCCACAGGGATTTTTCCTTGGGCATTTCTTCCAGGTATTTCAGGATGCCACCCTTCAGGTGATACACCTCTTCGAAACCCTGTTCTTTCAGGAAGGCAGTGGACTTTTCGCAACGGATCCCACCGGTGCAGAACATGGCCACTTTCTTGTGCTTGCCCGGGTCCAGGGTCTGTTTCACGTACTCGGGAAACTCGCGGAAGGTGGTGGTTTCCGGGTTGATCGCCCCTTTGAAGGTACCCACTTCCACTTCATAGTCATTGCGGGTATCGATCAGAACGGTTTCCGGATCGCTGATTACCTGGTTCCACTCTTCCGGCGTCAGGTAGGTGCCCACGGTGCGGTTGGGGTCGATGCCTTCCACCCCCATGGTGACAATCTCTTTCTTGAGCTTCACCTTGGTACGCAGGAAGGGATGCTCGTCGTGGAAGGATTCCTTGTGCTCCAGATCTGCCAGTCGTGCATCCGCCCGCAGCCAGTCGAGCACGGCATTAATGCCGGCACGGGGGCCGGAAATGGTGCCGTTGATGCCCTCATTGGCCAGCAGCAGCGTGCCACGCACGTTCTGTGCATGCATCAGCTCCAGCAGCGGCTCGCGCAACTGCTCGAAATCATCCAGACGGACAAACTTGTACAGGGCCGCAACGACAATACTGTCCGCCCTTTCCTCTTTATGCTGACTCACGCCTTGAACTCCGGATCATGCTTGCTGCCACCCAGACAGTCGGGGGATTCGCTGACTTCTCCCCCCTTCGCTTTCCACTCATCAATGGTAAAGGTATGCAGTGCCAAGGCATGGACCGGCCCGGCCAGCTCCTCGGCGAGAATCTTGTAGAGCATCTGGTGGCGGCGCACGGGCATCATGCCGGCAAACGCGTCGCTCACCAGCACCAGCTTGAAGTGGGTTTCCGAATTGGGCGGCACGCTGTGCTTGTGGCTTTCGTTTTCCAGGGCCAAATGTGCCACAGGCACGGCCTCGGAAACCTTGCGCTCGATCAATGTTGCTACGCTCATGCCACTCACCTTGTCGGGGCCTTCAAAACCTTGAAACCAGTGTAACGCAGCCCTCCCGGGGGCTGCGCGGGGCGCGTATTCTACGCGTTTTTGCGGGCACAGAGAAATGCAGCCACAGGAGGACAACTGCCCGTCAGTCGGACAATCAGTCAGCCTTGCGATTCCGGGATGATATCCGCCCACAGCTGTTCTCCGGTGGCATCCAGCAGGGCCACGGTCTGCTCGCCCGGGCCGAATTGCCGCACCTGCCGGCCATCGCCCCAGCGCGGCCAGTCCGGCGCATGGCCACGGGCAAAGGCTCCCCAGGCATCCATCACCTGCCCGGACAGGGTACGAGCGGCCTCTCCCCCGCCGGTAAAGTACATTCCGGCCTGGGTTTCGGTGACGCCAAAGACGAAGGGGACATCCACCACATGGCAGGCGCCCAGGGGCACACCGAACGGCTCGCTCTCCCAGGTGAACTGAAAGCCCCAGCAAGCCGGGTTGTGGCGGGTCTGGGCATCCAGCAAGCGGATCGTGGGTACCCGGAACAGACGATCGGATTCCATGGCGGACATGAAGTCCAGGCGGCAGCGGCGGGGATCGGGCTCCACCACGCTCTGGTAGTAGTCAAAGGCGCGGGCGCCGTTGCCCGGCAGCCCGCGCTCGAAACGGCGCAGGATTTCTGCGTCATCCAGCTCGCGGAGCTTGTCCATGGTGGTGGTACCCGCCAGCAGCCCGGCATACTGAAAGAAGTGGTATTCATCCCGGCATACGCCGGCCAGCAGGCGCTTGTCCGCCGCCGCACCAGCGGCAATGGCATCAATGGGCAACTGCGGCAGCAGGTCACCATCCACCATGGGCAGGAAGTTCATGGCGAACTGCGGCGTGGTACCCCGCATGCCCCGGTCCACCAGCACCTTGATGGCGCTGTTCTGGGCCTGGATCCAGGCCTTGCCGTCCGCCTGCTGCAACCTGGCAGCCGCGCTCCCCTCCCCGGGCAGCCCCGCGACGAACGCTTCACTCACCTTGCGCACTTCCTTGGGCGCCAGGGCGAAATCCGCACCACCGGACTGCACGATGGCCGCCTGGAACAAGTCTCGCGCTCTGGGGCAGGCCAGTAGCGAACAAACACTGAAACCGCCGGCGGATTCGCCAAACACCGTGACCTGGCCCGCATCGCCGGCAAAGCCGTCGATGTTGTCCCGCACCCACTCCAGGGCGGCAACCTGATCGCGCAGTCCCAGATTGGTATCGGCATCCAGCTCCGGCGCCACTGCGGTAAAGTCGGCAAAGCCCATCGCCCCCAACCGGTAGGCCGCATTCACCACCACCACGTTCTGGCTGCGGGCCAATGCCGCCCCGTTATAGAGAGGCTGGGAAATGGAACCGGACAGGTAGCCCCCGCCATGGAACCAGACCATCACCGGGAAAGGTCCCTCCCCCTCGGGCACCCAGATATTGAGATACAGGCAGTCTTCGCTGGATTCGCGAATCCCCATGACCGGGTTGTTCGGTTGCAATGACGGCTGCGGATAACGATCCGCCGTCTGCGCACTATCGCTGTCAGGCAGGGGCTGTGGCGCCTTGAAACGCAGCGCCCCCAGCGGCGCCCGGGCAAAGGGTACGCCACGGTATTCGGTCACCCCATTATGATTGAGCCCTTGGTAGTGCCCCTGGCGAATGACTGCTGACATCACTGGTCCTCTTTCTGATAACGACGTTATTGCCCTCCGGAGCATCCGAAAGACGGCACCTGCACCGAGGGCAAAATTCAGCTAGCAAACTACCTACTGATGAGTAGGCCAGGCAAGCTGTTTAATTGTTAGACAACATTAACAACGCTGACATAAGTCTGACTTACACTTGTTCACGCCCTCGCAGCCAGCCACCAGAGGGCTTTGCGAATCCATTGAAAAATTTTCTACGGAGGGAAGCCCCCATGAGCAATGCTACGATTGACCAGTTCAATGAACGCTACGAACAGGTTGCCAATGAAGCCAAGGCAACACTGGAAAAAATCAACAACGCGGTACGTGGTGCCTACACCCGCCTGGAAGAGAACGGTAATGAGCTGTTCCAGACTCTGGTAAAAACCGGCGAAAAGCGCCAGAAAGCCCAGAGCAAAGGCCAGAAGAAAACCGCCAGCAAGCAGCCTACCCAAATTGATGAACTGCGCACCAAGGTCGCAACAGCATTGGGCCTGCCGACCCGCGAGGAAGTGGAAGCCCTGAACAAGAAAATGGCCTCCCTGACTCGCAAGGTGAACAAACTGGCCAAAGAAGCCAAGGACACCAAGTAAGTCCCCGGCAGGGTAGCGGAGGCGGCAGCATGCCGCTTCCGCCCCCGATGCCTTTTCTGTCCCACCTCAACCGTTGACTTGTCCCGGCGACTCCCGTTAGCTAGGGAGCCTCTGAATAACTCCTTGCATGCTCAGTCTTTCAGGCTTGCCCGTAATCTAGGCGCAATTTTGAAGGTGTATGT
>JAKSCQ010000206.1 GCA_022360555.1 Pseudomonadales bacterium | reverse complement strand
TATTCATTATTCATTAATTTCAAAGCTTTCCAACCGCAGTCCCCGCTCACTATCCGCCACAATCTGCCACCCCAGCTTCCCCCAGTCCCCCAAAACCCAGCGTTTGCCCTGGCCGTCGGGCAGGTCCACGTCGTGGACATTGGGGCGGTGGGTGTGGCCGTGGATCAGGTGTTTGACGCCCGCGGCGTCCATTTCTTTCACTACTTCCTCGGGGGTCACATCCATGATGTTTTCGGCCTTGTTGGCGTTGTTGCCCTGGCTTTTCATGCGCATGCCCTGGGCAATCATGCGGCGTTGCTCCAGGGGCTGGGACAACATTCCCTGTTGCCATTGGGGGCTACGGGCCATGGCGCGGAATTGCTGGTATTCGGTGTCCAGGGTGCACAGGCTGTCGCCGTGCATCAGCAGGGCAGGGGTACCGTACAGATCCACTACTGTGCCTTCATCCAGCAGGGTACCCCCGCAGGCGTCGGCAAAATCCTGGCCGAGCAGGAAGTCGCGGTTGCCGTGCATGAAATACAACTGGCTGCCGCTGTCGGAAAAGCGGCGGAAGGCGGCGATGGCCTCCTGGTTGAACGGTGTGTCGTCGTCATCGCCGATCCAGGCTTCGAACAGATCGCCGAGTACGTACAGGGCATCCGCCTTGCCGGCATGGGTTTCCAGCAGGGTTTTCAGCCCTGTCAGATGCTCCGGGCGAACCGGGTCCAGATGAAGGTCGGAAATGAAAAGGGTGTAACTCATAACGGCTGAGAATCCTGCTCACTGGCACTGTCTTCAACACGGGAGACCCCGGTAATCAGGATCGCCTGCTGGGGGACGTCACGGGCCATCATGCCGCCCAGGCGCTGGCTGGTGGTGGGGGTGCGGGCAATATCGTCAACCACCTCCATGCCGTCTGTGACCTTACCGAAGACCGCATAACCCCAGCCACGGGTGTTCTTGCCGGTGAAATCCAGGTTGCGGTTGTCCACCAGGTTGATGAAGAACTGGGCCGTGGCGGAATGCGGGTTGCTGGTGCGGGCCATGGCCAGTGTGCCACGCTGGTTGCGCAGGCCGTTGTCGGCCTCATTCCGGATCGGGGCCCGGGTCGCCTTGCGCTGCCCGCTCTTGTCGAAACCGCCGCCCTGGATCATGAAGCCGCGGATCACCCGGTGAAACTGGGTGCCTTCATAGAAACCGCTATCCACGTACTGCAGGAAGTTGGCCACGGTGACCGGCGCCTCTTTCTCGAACAGTTCCACGGTAATGGGGCCGGCCGTGGTTTCAAAGCGGACCGTGGGGTTGGCCAGCAGCAGGCCAGGTAACAGGGCGAGCAGGGCAACAGCAAGGCGCATGGGGTTTAGTCCTCGATCAGTTCGGCGGATTCGATGAGCACGGGGTCAACGGGTACGTCCTGGTGGAAGCCGCTGTTGCCGGTGCGCACATCGCGGATTTTTTCGACCACTTCCATACCGTCACTCACCGCGCCGAAGACCGCATAGCCCCAGCCATCCTGGCTGCGTTCCTTGTCCAGGAAGTGGTTGTCGGCCACGTTGATGAAGAACTGCGCCGAGGCGGAGTGCGGGTCCGGGGTGCGGGCCATGGCGATGGCGCCCACCTTGTTGGACAGGCCATTACCGGCCTCGTTCTGAATCGGCTCACGGGTGGGCTTTTGTTGCATATCCTCGGTGAAACCACCGCCCTGGATCATGAAGTTGCTGATAACGCGGTGGAAGATGGTGCCGTCGTAGTGGCCATCCTTGACGTATTGCACGAAGTTTTCGGTGGTAATGGGAGCCTTTTCCGCGTCCAGTTGCAGGGTGATCTTGCCGTAGGTTGTGTTCAGCACCACTTTCATCAGGTTGTCTCCGCAAGGTGGGCCGGGCAGGGATTCTCCCCCGGTTGGCCCTGAGTCTTTGACTGTTGGGGGGCGTACAGTACACTAGCGCACCTTCATTTTCACCGTGAGAGCCTGCCCGTATTCGGGCTCTCAAGCCTTCCAGACTGGCCGAGACCCATGAGCGAAACGAAAGCGCCCAGCAATTTTATCAGACAGATCATCGACCGCGACCTTGCAGAAGGTAAAAATGGCGGTCAGGTGGTGACCCGGTTCCCCCCGGAGCCCAACGGCTACCTGCATATCGGCCATGCCAAATCCATCTGCCTGAATTTCGGTATTGCCGAGAGCTATCAGGGTGCCTGTAACCTGCGTTTTGACGACACCAACCCGGAAAAAGAAGAAGACGAGTACATCCAGTCCATCAAGCAGGATGTGGAATGGCTTGGTTTCGAATGGGCCGGCGAGGTGCGTTTTGCCAGCGACTATTTCGATCGTCTGTATGAGCTGGCCGTTGAGCTGATCAAAAAGGGGTTGGCCTATGTGGACCTGTCCACCCCGGAGCAGATCCGCGAAATGCGTGGCTGGGCCCAGCAGCCGGGTACTCCAAGCGAATACCGCGAGCAGAGCCCCGAGCAGGCGCTGGCCCAGTTCGAAAAGATGAAAAACGGTGAGTTTCCGGATGGTGGCGCGGTGCTGCGGGCGAAGATCGACCTGGCCAGCCCGAACATGAACCTGCGTGACCCGGTGCTCTACCGGGTACGTCGTGCCACCCACCACCAGACCGGTGACAAGTGGGTGATCTACCCCATGTACGACTTCACCCATCCGCTCTCCGATGCCATCGAAGGGGTGACGCACAGCCTGTGCACCCTGGAATTCGAGGATCACCGGCCGTTTTATGACTGGGTAGTGGAAAACACCTCGGTGGCGGCAACCCCGCGCCAGTATGAATTTGCCCGGCTGAACCTGAACTACACGGTGACCAGCAAGCGCAAGCTCAAGCAGCTGGTGGACGAAGGGCACGTGGATGGCTGGGATGACCCGCGCATGCCGACCATTTCCGGCCTTCGCCGTCGTGGTTATACCCCGGCGTCCATTCGCACTTTCTGCGAGTCCGTGGGCGTGAGCCGGGCGGATTCCGTGGTCGACATGGGCATGCTGGAAGCAGCCATCCGTGACGACCTGAACCAGCATGCTCCCCGTGCCATGTGCGTGATGAACCCGGTCAAGGTAGTGATCGAGAACTGGGAGGAGGGCAAGGAAGAAATGCTCACCGCCCCGGTGCATCCGCAGAATGAGGCCATGGGGACACGCCAGGTGCCGATGACCCGGGAGGTCTTTATCGATCGGGAAGATTTCCGTGAAGAGGCCAACAAGAAGTTCAAGCGCCTGGTACTGGGTGACCGTGTGCGTCTGCGCTATGGCTATGTGATCCGGGCGACGGACGTGGTCCGGGATGACCAGGGAGAGATTGCCGAGATTCGTTGTACTTATGACCCGAACACCCTGGGCAAGAACCCGGAGAACGATGACGGGCAGGGCAAACTGCGTGGCGTGATTCACTGGGTCAGTGCCAGCAAGGGGCTGCCCTGCGAAGTGCGGCTCTACGACCGCCTGTTCACCGTGCCGAACCCCAACAAGGTGGAAGAAGAAGGCCAGACCTTCCTGTCCAGCATCAATCCGGAGTCCCTGCGGGTACTGAAGGGGTGTCGGGTGGAGCCCGGGCTGCGTGGTGCGCTGGCGGAAACCCGTTATCAGTTCGAACGGGAAGGCTACTTCTGTGTGGACCAGGAAAGCACGGATGAACGGCTGGTGTTCAACCAGACCGTGGGGCTGCGGGAGTCCTGGCCGAAAGACAATTAAAGGCAATTGATAATTGACAGTTGAAAGCTGCGCGAGGAAAGCGTGGTGGGTGGCTGAAAACTGAAAGGCCGCGCCTGGATATTGGGCGCGGCCTTTTTGTTGGCGGAGAAAGAGAACAGATGCTGGGTTGCCGCCATGGATTCTTCGAAGTCGCTGTAGAGGCACCCCTTGAGGTGCGAACCGAGCGCCAGCGAGGAAAGGTGGCGGCATCAAACAACACACATCAAACACCGCGTGAAAGCATGAAGCGTATTGCCGCCGCAGAGCGACCCACAAAAAAGCCGCGAGCAGCAGGCCAGGCGCTGGTCGCGGCTCAATGCTGGGCGGGTGGTTTAGCCCAGGGCTTTCTCGCCGGACTGCAGGGTCTGGAAAATCAGGGTGTTGATGGTCATGGGGCCGACGCCACCGGGGACCGGGGTGTAGGCGGCGACGCGGTCGACTAGCGGGGCGAGCTCGATATCACCACATTTTTCCGGGTGATAGCCGGCATCCACTACCACGGCACCGTCCTTGATCCAGTCCGCCTTGATGAACTCGGGCTTGCCCACGGCGCCCACCACGATGTCCGCCTGTTTGACCAGCTCTGGGAGGTTCTGCGTGCGGCTGTGGCAGATGGTCACGGTGGCATTGGCTTCCAGCAGCATCATTGCCATGGGCTTGCCGAGAATGGCGCTGCGGCCGACAACCACGGCATGCTTGCCTTCAAGCTCAACCTGGTAGTGCTCCAGAATGCGCATGATGCCCTTGGGCGTGGCGCAGCCATAGGCGGCTTCGCCCATGCTCATGCGGCCAAAACCCAGGCAGGTCACGCCGTCCACATCCTTTTCCAGGCTGATGGCGTCAAAGCAGGCCCGCTCATCAATCTGGCCCGGCACGGGGTGCTGCAGCAGGATGCCGTGAACGTCCGGGTTGTTGTTTAACTCCTCGATCTTGGCGAGCAGCTCCTCGGTGGTGGTGGTTTCCGGCAACTCGATGGCATCGGATTCCATTCCCACGCGGCGGCAGGCATTGCCCTTCATCTTTACATAGGTGGCAGAGGCGGGATCTGCGCCTACCAGAATGGTGGCAAGAATGGGGGTGCGGCCATTGGCTTTGGCTTTCAGGGCCTCGACACGCTGGCGCATTTCCTCTTCGAACTGCTGGGCGAGGCTTTTGCCATCAAGAATCTGGGCGGTCATGCAGTATCTCTCTGAATTGACGACATAAATGGGTTGGGCGCGCGATTTTCGCACGGGGGACGGGCGGGCGCAAAAGGTCCTGTGCCGACAGGGGGCCCAGGCGTCAGGACGGCGATGAGACAAGTTGTTTAAAATCTGAACGTTAGGCATTTTTTTGTTCCCGTTTACGTTGACGCTCCCCGGGGCGCCGAGTATTATGCGCGCCTCGCTTTCAAGCTCTGTAGGCGTGACGGAACATCGGGGTGTAGCGCAGCCTGGTAGCGCGCCTGCTTTGGGAGCAGGATGTCGGGGGTTCGAATCCCTCCACCCCGACCAATAAAAGCGTGAAAGCTGGACCTGCAGTGCGCCTGTAGCTCAACCGGATAGAGCAACGGCCTTCTAAGCCGTCGGTTGCAGGTTCGAGTCCTGCCAGGCGTGCCATTTACTTATCTGGCACATGC
>JAKSCQ010000197.1 GCA_022360555.1 Pseudomonadales bacterium | reverse complement strand
CATAGGGGGCAACCTGGCCTGCCCCGGAAGGCAAGTAACGGCCGGCAAAGGGTTCGACGATCCCCACCAGCAGCCCCCCCAGCAGAGCACCGGGCAACGAGCCCAGGCCACCGATCACCGCCGCGGCAAAGGCCTTGATGCCAAACAGCAACCCCACGGAAGGCTCCACCGCCCCCTTGGCGGCGAACATGACACCGGCAATGGCCGCCACCACCCCGGACAGGGCCCAGACAATGGCATTGATGCGCTTCACCGGAATGCCCATGTAGTAAGCCGCCATCTGGTTCTGGCTGCTGGCCTGCATGGCCACCCCGAGACGGGTGCGTGCAAAGAAGAAATACAGGATGGTGGTCAATGCCACGGTGGTACAGATAATCACCGCATCCACCACCGGAATGATCAGGCTGCCGACTTCCCAGACCTGCCCCACAAAGGGCGTTTCCAGGGAGGTCGGATCATGGCCCCAGATCACCCCGGCCACGAACCGGATCAGAAAGCCCAGCGCAATGGTGAGAATCACCATGGCAAACTGCGGCTGGCCAAAAATGGCGCGGAGCACAAAACGATCGAGCAGATAACCGAACAGGCCGAGTATCAGGGCGGCCAAGGTGATGCCTATCAGGAAGGGAAGATCTGCATAGCTGGCGTTGATAAAGGTGATGCCAAGAAAGGCACCCAGCATCATCAGGTCACCCTGGGCAAAATTGACGGCTTCCGACGCCTTGTAGATCAATACAAAGCCCAGCGCCAACAGCCCATAGATGCAGCCATTCGCGACCCCGCTGACCAGCAGCTGGAGAATATCCATTGTCCCTCTCTCCCGGGGGGTTATTGTTCTGGTGTTTTTTTATTCAAAGTGATTCGAGACTAGCGGAACTCTGACATTCTCACCAGTATGTAAAATGTAACAGGATTCAAATATCTTCCGCATTTGGGCTCTGTGTCTCGCGGTACAGGCCTTTCATCACTACGATAGATGAGCCCCAGGGGCCTTGCTCGCAAAGCGAAGGAGAAGGGAACCCTGCCAGTGCCCTCTGAAACCTTCGCCTTGCGAGCAAGACTCCAACGGCTCCAGCGGCGGGAAGGGGGATTCGCTTTGCTCAACAATAGCAACCGTGATCACGCTGCCATGCCTGTAAACAATCGCACCGATATTAACGACATAGCCCGCCTGCTCAGCCGGGCCTTTTTCCATGACCCGCTGTTTGTCCACTTCTTTCCGGACCCGAAGCAGCGTGAACGACTATCGTTTTATACCTTCCGCGCCCTGGTGGCCCATGCCTGTCACCATGGCAGCATCAACACCACAGCGCAAAGCCTGGACGGCGCGGCCGTGTGGCTGCCATCCGGCTCGCTCCATCGCAGCCTGCTGGACATGTTGCGCTTTGGCGCCCTACCCGCCCTGATGCGCCAGGGCCTGCGTGCGGTGAAACGCCAGTTCGATGCCGGCGAGGCCATGCAAAGCCTCCACGACCAGCTAATCCATGAACCCCACCATTACCTGGCCCTGCTGGGCGTGGACCCGACCCGGCAAGGCCGGGGGCTGGCCACCGGCCTGCTGCAACCCACCCTGGATCAACTGGACCGGGACGGCTTGCCCTGTTACCTGGATACCCAGAGCCCCGACAACGTATCGCTGTACCAGCGCTTCGGATTCCGGGTCATTCATGAAGGGGTATTGCCGGGAACGGCTGTGCCGCACTGGGCAATGCTGCGCGAAGCCCGCTGAAACAAACGGCGGCAGATGACAGACGCGGGACTTTGGTCATAACCGCATGGACTCTGCATTCTTGGTACAGGTCCGGGGCTTTCTCCGACACCGGGGTCGGAACAACAGGCGAGAGCGCATACCCCACCACCATTGGAACCTTGCTTGCAAAGCGCCATTAGCAAGCATGGCAAGGCTCTTCTTTCGGCCCTATAAAACAGCGCTATCGGTGGAGTCAGGAAGGTTTTGGGAAATATTCCTAACGGTCGTAGCCGGTAAATGGCTCGGCACTTTTGCCTTTCAGCACATAGCCGGCGGTACCGTATTCGGTGTCCTCGCTGGACACCATCAGTGTGCCTTCCAGCCACATGGCATCCACCGCCAGGTCCAGCGGCACGCCGCGGCCTTCCATCTTCACCAGCACGATCTGGTTGCGTGGCGGCGGCGGTGTGTGAATACAGGCGCCGAAGTACGGCACCAGCAAAAACTCACGGACATATTCCTCGTCACCATCCAGCGGCACGCCATACCCGGCCAGACGCACCTCGGTGTTGTCCAGTGACGCTTTCAGCGGCGCTTCGCGCCAGGCCTTGTCGATGGCGTCCATCATTTTCTGGCCACGGGAATCCTCGTCGGCCACGCTTTCCGGCGCTTCATCACCGTAGATTTCCTCGAACAGACGCCCGTAGATTTTTGCCGGATCATAGTCGCCCGGCACCAGTTCTTCCCACTCCAGGGTGCGGGCGGCCAGACTCGGGAGGCTGACCAGCAGACAAAGCAGGGTCACGAAAACACGCATCATCAATTCCTCGGGGTCAGGCCGTCGGCCAGGCTGTTGCGGAACGCTTTTTCCGCCGGAATCAGGCCAGCCAGAGAGCCGGCCAGCAGGATGGCCCCCATGGCGGGCAGTTCCCGCAACGCCAGAAAAGTCTCCGGCAGGCGCAGGGACCATTGCGACAACGCCACGGGCGCCAGCACCCACTGTGCCACAAAGAGCCCGACCAGCCCCAGCAGGCAGCCGATCAGGGTGAGGCACAGGCTCTCACCCACAATCACCGTGTAGACCGCAAACCGCCCGGCCCCGGCGGCGCGCAACACGGCCAGCTCATGGCGCCGTCCTTCCAGCGCCGCCAGGATGGTGGACACCAGCACCAGCAGTGCTACCAGCAAGACCGCCAGGGATGTGGCCCGCAGGGCATTTTCGGCGGTGCCGGTCATGCGCCACAAGCGCTGCAACTGCACACCGGGAATAATCGCGGTGAGCGGCTCCCTGTCGTAACGGGACAGCTCCCGTTGCAGGCTGAGCACGGCGGTGCGTCGCTCCAACCCCAGCATCACCGCATTGACCGAATCCGGCTTGTCGGCCTGCTGGCCGGGCATGGGCGGCAGGCCGGCCATGAACGAACCCGCGCCGTGAATGGCAGCCATCCCCGCCAGCGAAATATGGACGCTCTGATCCACCGGCGTGCCGGTGGGCGCCAGCATCCCCACCACGGTGAAGGGATGGTTGTCATGTTCGACAATGGCCGGGCCACTGGCACCATGGGCCAGCACAATCCGGTCACCGATCCGGTAACCCAGGCGCTCGGCGACCGCGCTGCCCAGCACCACCTGATCCGCGCCGGCAAACCAGTCCCCTTGCACCAGGGCCAGGGACTGGCCCTGTCCGTAACGGTAATGGGCCAGGTAGCTGTCATTGGTGGCCACCACCGGAAAACCGCGATGGGAATCGCCCAGGGCGATGGGAATCCACCATTTCACGTCTTCGTGACCGGCCAGATGCTCCACCGTCTCCCAGCGGATACCGGCGGTGGGATCACTGAGCCGGAAGACACTGTAGAGCAGAATATTCATGGGCCCGCCCCGGGCACTGACAATCAGGTCGATGCCGGAGACGGTACTGGCGAAGTTGCCGCGCACCTGATGGCGCAGCCGGTCGATGCCGACAATCATCAGGACACTCAGGGCAATGGCCACCACGATAAGAGCTGCCGATGTCCGGCGGGTACGCAGGGAGGCGAGCATCACCTTAGGCAGCATGGTCACCCTCCCCGGCCAGGCTGGCAAAGTCCACGCTACGATGAAAATGCCCGGCCACCTGGCTGTCATGACTGACCATCAACAGGGCGCTGCCGGATTGTTCACAGAGTTCACACAGCAAGGCCAGCAGGGTATCACGGCTGTGACTGTCCAGGGCCGACGTGGGCTCGTCGGCGATAATCAGTTCCGGCTTGCCGAACAGGGCGCGGGCCGCTGCCACCCGTTGCTGCTGGCCGAAAGACAACTGCCAGGCAGGCAATGTCATCGTATCGGCATCCAGCCCGAGCCGACCCAGCAGGTTCCGGGCGGCCTCGTTGCGCTGTGGTTTGTTAGACGCCCTTTCCTGCTGACAACGGCGCCAGGAAAAGCCGGCACTGAGACAGACATTGTCCACGGCGTTGAGATACGGCAGCAGATTGAACGCCTGGAAAATAACGCCGATATGATCGGCACGAAAGGCATCGCGTTTGCGCTGGGACAGTGACGAAAAGGTTTCGCCTGCAATCTGGATCTGGCCGTGTTGTACCGGACGAATTCCGGTAACCAGTGACAACAGGGTGCTTTTACCGCACCCGCTGGGCCCATGCAGCAACACCCGCTCGCCTGCCTGCAGTGCAAAGTGCGGGATCCGCAGCAAGGGCCGGGACTGGCCAGGGTGACAGTAATGCAGATTGTCCAGTTGCAGTACCACGGTTACTCCAGCGGAATGCGGGTGTCTCCCGGCGCCAGTCGCAAGGCATTCTGTCCACCGGGTAACAGCAGAATCACTTCCGTGGTCAGGCCGGAAAAGGTGTTAAGAAACGGCAGGGATACGGCCTGCAGGTCAGCCGGCGACTGGCAGACAAAGATCCATTCATTTTCCACATCCACATGATGACCATGTGTATCCGGTTTGTCTTCATGATCATGGGCATGGGCATGGTGGTCCCCCGCCGCTTCGGGGAACAGGGTGTCCACATTGCTGAGCGTGGCCTCCTCCAGGTCACAGCCTGCCTCGCTGGAGGGTACCGGGGGGGTAATGTCCGCCAGCCGCTGGTCATAGCGGCGCCGGGCCGGCGCATCGACAGGTGGCTGTTCGGTGCCGAGAATATCCATCAGGGGCGCCCGAAAGCTCACTGTCAGCGCCTTTCCTTCCAGCACCACCGCCGCTTCGGCCCGGCCATGCTGATGCACATCCGCCGCTGGCGCGATACCGGTGGCGGACAGCAACACCGCCGTCAGCCCGTTACACAGGATGGGTGTCTTCATTGAGAGCATCTTCACGGGTTACCTCGCAATGTTTGCACGCACGGATATTGGCAAAGTGCGTTGCCATCAGGCAGATTCCGACCAGGCTGGTCAGCAACGGTTCCCAGAACGTGCCGTGCATGGCACTTTCGAAAACCGTCAGCAAGCATAGCGCCATCAGCGCCAGCAAGCCGGGCAGCAATACCCGGCGACGTCGGTGGCGACGATACCCGGCCACCATGGCCAGCATGCTCACCGGCACGATGAACGCCAGCATGGTCAGATGAAAGACCTCATCCACACTGCCAAAGGCAGATAACAACCCGATGGCAAAAAGTCCCGCCACGCTGGCAAGACAGTGGACCATACACAAACCGGACAAGGCGATGGCCGCCTGGTCCAGACGTAAACGTTGCATTGGTGTCTCCTGATGATTCAACGCGTTTTTGAATGAGCGCCGGCCACAGCCGCTGGGGCCTTTTTCACAAGGCGAAGGCTCGAACTATCCTTTCGGGTTGGGGGTTCGCTTTGCGAGCAAAGCTCCAACGGTGGCTTCGAGGCAGGCCGCGGGAACTTGCCGGCAAGCCATGCCCTGCCCGCAGGTCGGATCGCCAGCAGGCTGGCTCCTACAAAGCGCAGTTGGCGCAGCGACCGTGCACTTCCAGCAGCGGCTCCTGCTGGATTTCGAAGCCCAGCGTATCCAGGGTCTGTTCCAGTTCGCTGACCGCCGCACCCGCCAGCGGGGTTTCCTGAACCCCGCCGCATTCATCACACAGCAGGAACACGGTGCCCTTGTGCCCGTGCCGGCAGGTAATGTGATCGCAGGCCAGATACTGGTTGGTGGAACTGAGCCGGTGGGCCAGCCCCTGCTGCACCAGAAAATCCAGCGCCCGGTAGATAGTGGGTGGCTGGGCATTGCTCTGGTAGCGGTCCTTGAACTGATCCAGTAACTGGTAGGCACTTTGCGGGCCGGCCTGGGCCAGCAGCAGATTCATTACCTGCCTGCGCCGGGGTGTCATACGTGCACCCTGTTCGCGACAGTGCTGTTCGGCGCTGGCAAGGATGCGATCAATACGACTCATGGCGGTACCCTTCAGGTATCAGATATCCAGTGTGACCAGCAGGCGTTGCTGCCCGGGAGACATGGGCGGGGACCGGTGGACCACGCCCTGGCCCGGATTATCCCGCCAGGTGTCGCCCTTGAACAGGGCAACCTGCCCGGCCTGCAATTGCTGAACCGTTTCCGGGCGGTAGCGTCCATCCTGTTTTGCGCCCGGTATCAGCAGGCCACCCGGCACCTCTGACACGGGTAACCACTGGCTGCCAACCCCGCCGTAGGTGCACAGCAAGCGCACCGGAATGCGGTCCACATGGAAACGGGGACACATGGGTTTTTGCAGCGCCGTTACCCGCACCCCGACGCCCGACACACCGAACAGACAGGCAGTCATGTCCACCAGCAGGCCCAGATCCTCACGCAGGCCCGCATAATCCTCCCCTGGCAGGCATCGGCGTAACGATGCCTCCAGGCCTGTTATGTCCAGCCAGCTTTTTACCGCCAGTTGCGCTTCACAGGCCCGTGCCACCACACCCTCATCCAACGGGCAGGCGCGGTCCCAGACCGCCACCTGAATGTCATCAAGCATGATGTCCGCCAGCACCCCGGCATCGTCACGCAGGGCCAGTCCAGCTCCAGGTGATGAGCAAGCCTCTGTTGCGAGATATCCGCTAGCGCCGCTGGCAAATGACCGCGACCCGTTTCCGCCAGCCCCGCGGTTATCGCGGTGAGGGTCTGCCATGTCTCTGATCATCCTGCCAGCTCCCATTCCGGGAACGGGTCGTCCAGTTGCTGCCAGTGCGACTTGCCGGCGAGCATTTCCTCTTCGCTCAGCAGGCAGTCGTCCAGCGCCTGGCGGGTGGCATCCGGCTGCAGGTTATGGCCGATAAACACCAACTCCTGACGCATGTCACCGAAAGGCTCCTGCCATTTTTCCATGATCAGTGCCCGGTACTCCGGGTCGCTGGGCCAGTGCTGCTCCGGCACGGTTTTCCAGAACAGGCCGGCGGGGCCGTGGTGGACGATCTCGCCAGCCTGACTCCAGTTGCCGGCAAACTGCGGCCGGCTGGCCAGCCAGAAAAAGCCCTTGGAGCGCAACAAAGTGCCATGGGGCCAGGGCTGCTGGAGAAAACGCCAGAAGCGCTGTGGATGAAACGGTCGCCGGGCTTCGTAGGTGAAACTGCTGATGCCGTATTCCTCGGTTTCCGGCAGGTGCTCGCCGCGCATTTCCTTGAGCCAGCCAGGGGCCTGCTGGGCCTTCTCGAAATCAAACAGGCCGGTATCCAGCACCGCATCCAGCGGCACCATGCCATGACGGATCGGCAGGATACGGGCGTCGGGATTGAGCAGGCGCAGGGTGGCGGTGAGCGTTTCCAGTTCCTGTTCACTGACCAGGTCGGTCTTGCTGATCAGCAGTACATCGCAGAATTCCACCTGCTCCACCAGCAGGTCCACCACATTACGGTGATCTTCCTCGCCCAGGTTTTCCGGCCCGGCCTGCAGCGAACGGGTACTGCGATAATCGCGCAGAAAATTCACCGCATCCACCACCGTTACCATGGTGTCCAGACGCGCCACCCGGGACAGGCTGTCGCCGTTTTCGTCTTCGAAGGTGAACGTCTCGGCCACCGGCAGGGGTTCAGAAATGCCGGTGGATTCGATCACCAGATGATCAAAGCGCCCTTCCCGGGCCAGACGGTTTACCTCCAGCAACAGGTCTTCGCGCAGAGTGCAGCAGATACAGCCGTTGCTCATTTCCACCAGTTTCTCTTCCGCCCGGTTCAACGAGACGTCGCGGTTGACCAGGGCCGCATCAATATTGATCTCGCTCATGTCGTTGACGATCACCGCCACACGCAGGCCGGCCCGGTTGTTGAGAATGTGGTTGAGGACAGTGGTCTTGCCGGCACCAAGAAAGCCGGACAGCACGGTGACCGGTAGCTGGCGCACGGAGCGGGCTTGCTGGGTAGTCATGAATTATCCCGTTCGTTGATAGTGTCGTTCGTTCTGTTCCAGCCGGGCTTTCACCTCGGCGCAGTATTCCGTGGTGGGGCGGGCCAGCAGCCGGCGCAGGCCGATGGGCTCGCCGCTATGCCGGCAGTAACCGTATTCACCATTTTCCAGCCGGCGCAGCGCCGCGCGGGCTTTCGCCAGCAGCCCCTGCCGACGCTCCAGGAAGCGCAGTTGGTGACGGCAGGCCTCTTCATCCACGGCGGCATCCAGCGGGTCCGCCTGGGTCGGCGTGCGCAGGGTCCGCCGGGCGCTGTCCATTTCCTGTTCGCAATCGCGCGCCAACCGCAGCAGCCGGTTCCGGAAAAAATGCCGCTGGACAGCACTCATGTACTCCGACGCTGGCATGGCCAGCAGGGTCTGTTCGCTGATGGCATCGGACATGACGGCCTCCTTATCTGTTATGTTATAACATAACCTTCAAAGCAGACAAGGCCGGACTCACCCTGCCAGAGGGACATTCCCGGCGGATCGCTGTGGGTGACGGTGATATAACGGGGCAAGGGCCGTGAAGACTGCGCGGCAGGATGGCCCCATCCATGGAGAGCCTGATAATGCTGGCGCCGGAAGGAAAACAAGCCGCGCAGGCGCGTCTGCAATCCGCAAAAGGTGAACGGCGGGGAGTCAGGCTCCCGTGGGTGAGCCCGTCAGCGACGTGAGGTGTTGTATCCACCAATCCGCCTGCTGCACAAACCGGCGGGTTCCCGCCGGGTCGTAATAACAGGCAACCATGCCGGCACGGTGGGCAGCTTCCAGATCGAAACGGAAATCACCCACATAAACCAGCCTGGAAGGCGGCAGCCCCCACTCCCTGGCAATCTGCAACAAGCCATCCGGTGCCGGCTTGGGCGGCGCATCCTCACGGGCAATCAGCCGGTCGATGGGCATGCGCAGCCGGTCCAGCGTCAGACTGGCAATCTCGCGGGCATTACGGGTCAGTATTGCTGTGGGCAGCCCTCGCTGCTGAAAATGCGCCAGGCACTCCCTGGCCCCCGGCATGCATCTGGCGTTTTCCGCTCCTTGCCGTTCATGCCGCAGCACCACCGCATGGGCCTGTGCCTGACGGGCTGCGGGGAGTTGCTCGATGAATTCCAGCACGCCAGTTTCCCCGGGGCAGCCCAGCTCCCGGCGAATGGCGGCAAAGTCCAGGCGGGAATCCACCAGGGTGCCATCCAGATCAAAGATTACGCCTGCCAGGCTTTTCAGGTCCGACTCCATCGGCATCTTCATACAGGTTGTCCTTCGCAGAATGGTCTGGAAACGGAAGCCCGCGACGGGAGATATCGTTGACGCAGAACAGGCTGGCACGCACCACGCCTGGGCGCCAATTTCATTATGGCGACCTGGGTAGCAGACGGGTTTCGTGGGAACGTGCCTGCACGCGAATATCTTTACGCTCCGTTCCCTGTATCTTGATTCATTGCTGGAGACGGCTTGCGGACGAGCCCGCTTTTTTGCGTGCAAGCGTGGGGCGTGTTGCGTGTCAGCGCTCCCTCCCCCCGGATGCCCGGCGCCATGAGGGTCACTCAAGGAAACGCCCCTTATCATGCCTTACCCCAACTGTGACGCCCACCCATACACAATGACGTGAAACTGGGTAATACTGGGAACACTTTCATTCAGGGAGAGAGGACTATGAAACGCCTGCAGCAAGTGATGACCGGAGCACTGGTATTGTCTCTGGCCCCCATGGCCAATGCCGGTGTCTATATCGGTGCCGGCCTCTACAACTCGTCCGTTGATGAAGAAGTGGAAAACATCAAGTTCGATGACGATGACACCACCGGCGGTCTGTTCCTGGGCTGGCGCCCCATCGAGCTGGTGGGTGCCGAGGTGGGCTACTATGACTTCGGTACAATCGAAGGCAACAATGGCACCAAAATCGAAGGTGGCGCGGTTACCTTTGCCGGCCTGCTGAGTTTCGAGCTCGGCCCGGTGGGGCTGTACGGCAAGGGCGGTGTGGCCAATACCGACTTTGACGTCAAGCATCCATCCTTCAAGGATGACGATTCTTCCACCGATGCCTTCGGCGGCGTGGGTGCCACCGTGGACCTGCTCGACAAGCTCTACGTTTACGGCGAGTACATGCACTTCGACAATGATGCCGGCGTGGACATGCTTGGTGTGGGGCTGCGTTTCCAGTTCTGAGCCGCGATGGTACTAACGTAAGACGCAACCTGCCGTTGGCGCTTTGCGAGCAAAGCGCCAACGGATCTGGCCGGCAGTCTCGATCCCGTTGCTTTATTCCCCGATGGCCCGATAGCCATCACTATCACTCTTTCTCCTGCGCCTCGACCCGTTGTGCGGCGATGCGATCCAGCGCCTGTACCCGGCGCTGTTCCTGTTCACTGAACAGGTCTTCCTGAAGCCGCTCGATGGCCGCCTGCTGATCCGTGCTGGCCAACCCGCTTTCCAGTATCTGCTG
>JAKSCQ010000165.1 GCA_022360555.1 Pseudomonadales bacterium | reverse complement strand
GATCTGGCCGATTACCTGGTGCGCAAGGGCATCGCCTTTCGCGACTCCCATGAGATCGTCGGCAAGGCCGTGGCCTATGGCGTGGAGAAGAAAAAGGATCTGGGCGACATGTCCCTGTCCGAACTCAAGCAGTTCAGCGACCAGATCGAAGACGATGTCTTCGACGTGCTGACCCTGGAAGGCTCGGTGAGCGCCCGCAACCATGTGGGCGGCACCGCCCCCGACCAGGTCCGCGCCGCCGTGGCCCGCGCTCGCGAAGCGCTGGACAACACCGGCCAGTAAACGCCATACCGCACCTGATAACGCCTCCTCCGGGAGGCGTTTTTCATTCAGTCCTTGCCGTACTCATCATGGCGACGCCACCAGACACCGGTTTCATTGCGCCCCAGTGAAGCGCGATCCAGCCACGGGTACATGCCCCACAGCCCATCCAGGTTCTGGGCAAAACCCGGCAGGAATCGACAGCGACAGAAAGAAAGAGCGACTGACTCAACGGCTATGGTTTGTTATTCGTCGATAGCAAAATGGACGAGACGTGAAAGCTCCCTGCATGGAAGCATTGGGCGGTCCGGGGGCACGGCCTAACCCCGACGTTCATCGGCCTGCTGGAAATGCGCCATCTGATCCGAGAAGGCCTTCCTGAATGCCGGGCGGTCTGTGACTCGCACCACATAATCTTCCGTTGCGGGTCGGTCGCCGTAAGCTCGTACTTTCGGCACGCGTAGCACATCGGTCATTAACAGATCCGCAACCGTGAACCGATTGGCCGCCAGCCAATCCCGGTTTCTCAGCACCTCCTCCAATTGATTCAGGCGATGCCCCAACCAGCCCGAGAGGCCATTTTCTTCACTATCCGACATGCTCAGGAACCACCAGGGCACACTGACCATTTCGATGGAATTGAGCGCGGCAATGGTCCACTGCAACGTGTCCGCTTTGCCAACAGCATCGCCCGGCATCAACGTCTCGCTCTTTTCGGCGAGATATAAAAGACACGCGCCGCTCTCGAAAAGTTGCAGATCCCCTTCGCTCAGGAAAGGAATCTGGCCAAACGGTTGTTGCGCCAGATGGTTCGTCTCACGCCCCTCAAACGGAACCGTTTGTACGGAGTACGGCAGCCCGGCCTCCTCGCACGCCCACCGCAACCTCAGGTCGCGTACCAAACCACGGGGGCCATCGGGTACCCAGTCGTACGTCCAGATCGTCAATTCGTTCATTGCTCTACTCCCTTTGCAACATCGCCCGGCATCTCACCCGGTGGCGTCATTCACCGCTTCACTGGTTTGGCGGACTCGGCCAGCGCCCGGGTATGGGCAAGCAATGAGGCATCACCGACCTTGCCATGCCCCGGCACGACATAGCGAATGTCTTGATAGCGGGATTGGACCCTGGCCACGGAATCAGACCATTTGTCGATACTGGCTTCACCGGTATAGCCCAGGTTGTCGCTTTCGGCGGCCCGGATCATGCAGCCACCCAACAAAATGTCAGACTGCGGCAGCCAGACCACCAGGTTGTCCCGGGTATGCCCCGGCCCCGGGTAGAAAACTTCTATCTTTTCTTCAAGCAGCGCAAACACCGTCTCGTCAAACGCATGGGTCGCCTGGGCCTTGCCCGCTTCCGCCAGCAAGGTATTGGTCTGTTTCGAGGCGTAGGTCGGAATCGACCGCGCATTGAGCAGAGCAATGCCCGCCGTGCGGTCCTCATGCCAATGGGTGGAAACACTGCCTTTTACTGCCATCCCTTGCGACGCAATCCAGTCGAGTAACACCTGTGTATCCGTGTCCGACCAAGGCGTATCGATAATGTAGGCATCGTCCCCGAACCTCACCACCAGCCCATTGGCATCCACCAGGCCAAACCCGTCCACCACCTTGTAGGAGGTATGAAGATACACGCCCTCCTCAAGAGGCCGGATTTCCATATCAGGCACTTTCTCATTCGCCAAGGAAAGCCCGGCCAACACCCAGAACACAAACGCCAAAGACCACTTCATATTCACACTCTTGCGTTGATTAACCTTCATGCCCGCTGCGTTCTGCCGTCATGGCGGGCATCTCAAAATGCACCACATCCAGCCGCTCGCCCAGCGTTTCATACAGGGCCACCGCCGGGCCATCTCTCACATCCGCCTGAATGAAAACCTGATAGGCACCACGCTCTGCGGCAATATGCCTGATCGTTTTCAGCAAGGCAGTCGCAATGCCTTCACGCCGGTGGGCTTCATCCACGGCCAAATCGTAGACATAAATTTCACTACGCGGTTGCTCGAATTTCTTCAGCTCATAGGCCGCCAACCCGCCCACCACCTGATCGCCTTTCAGGGCTGCAAGGGCGATAAAGCTATCGCCTTCGAGCAAGGCGCGCAGGTAATCCTCTCCGGGCCGGCGATCCGAAAACAGGCTTTCCAACTCAAACGCCTTGCCAAACATATCCAACAAACCGTGCATCATAGCCTGGTCGTTGCCGCTCAATTGATGAATCGAATATGGGGCAGAATACATGGCCAGTTCCTTCAATCCTGAAGACGAGAATCGCCCGGAAGCGACATAACGGTGCCTTTGTTACGCGCGCATAAAATGCGGCACACCAAAACGGCGCTACCTCACGGCTTAATCCCACGCCTCGCTGATCACAATTCCGTTACCTTCGCTGTCGCGGAACTGGGCAAAAAGGTCATCGGGCTTCCATGGCGCCCGCGTGGGAGCCTGGGTAAACAGCACCCCCTTATCGCACAACTGCCGGTAGCGCACTTCCACGCTCTCGACCACAAGCACAAGTCGCGGCGCATCAAGGTCCTTTTCCTCTCGCTGCCGAGTCAACAATAATCGGGTCTGCGCGCCCGGTAGTGCCAACTCAATCCAGCGCCAGCCCTCCTGATAGGGGGCATCCTGCACCACTTGCAGCCCCAGTTTATCGGTATAGAAGGCTACAGCCCGGTCCTGGTCCAGGACCGGCAATTCAGCGAACTTAATATACGCAAGCATGATGACCTCCCGGTTGCTGGAAAGTATGACCGATAGACAAACACGGAGTTGCCTCGCCGCGCACCAGACGCATGGCCGATCCCCATTGTCGAACTGCCTCAAGCGAAATCGACATCAAAGCCGCCAGGGCGATCACTCCCCGGCGTTTGCCTACCCTTCCCGCGTCCTCTGCCCGCCCGGCATCCCGTACGGACACCGCACCCGGATCGTCTACCCGTTAGCATCACATATTACCCGGGTAATATTGATCTTCGAATATTACCCGGGTAATATCAAGCCGTACCTCAAAACTGACCAGGCAAGACCATGCAAGCAATACATCACGATTCACACTGGACCGCCTTTTGCGACCAGCAGCACCTGGCCTCCGGTTCGCCTGCCAGTGTCGCCCTGGCGGCGCACAAGGCGATGACGGCCAACCCCTCTGCCCGGGTGCTCACCTTTGATGACGCCACCGGCCGCACCGTGGATTTCGATCGTCGCGGCAGTGAGGCGGAGATTGCCGCCCGCCTGCAACCCGCCGATGCCGAGCCACCGTCACCGCCACGGCGGGCCGGGCGTCCCAAACTGGGCGTGGTGGCCAAGGAAGTCACCCTGCTGCCCAGACACTGGCAATGGCTGGAACAACAGCCCGGCAGCGCCTCAGCCACCCTGCGTCGCCTGATCGACGAGGCCCGCAAAACCGACCCGGACCGGCAAGCCATGCAGCAGGCCCAGGCCGCGGCAGACTGTTTTATGCAGGCCATGCTTGGTGATCAGCCTGGCTATGAAGACGCTGCAAGAGCGCTTTACCAGGGCGATCAGGAACGCTTCCTCACCCTCACGGAAAGCTGGCCCACCGACCTGCGCGATCACGCCCGCCGTCTGGCCGACCCCGCGTTCCGCTAACCCCCGGCCCGGCTCCGGGCCGGGCACCGGTAATCTGCGCCCGCACATCGTCGCCACCGCCATAAGCCGTTATACTGCCGCCATTCACCCCCTTCGCTGGAGCCAGACCATGCGCGCCATTTTCATCATGCTGCTGTCAGGCCTGTTGCTGGCCTGTGGCCAGAAAGGCCCGCTCTACTTTGCGCCGCAGGCACCTGCCGCCGACGCACCGGCCCAGGCCGAGCAGACATCGACCGCCCGGGACGACGATGACGAGACGTCCCCGTCCGACTCAGAACAGGAATAACCATGGATCATTTTCAGTACCGCGACGGCGAACTGTTTGCCGAGGAACTGCCGGTAGAACAACTGGCGGATCGCTTCGGCACGCCGCTTTACCTCTACTCCCGCGCCACCCTGGAGCGCCACTACCAGGCCTTCGACGAGGCCTTTGGCGATCACCCGCACCAGGTGTGCTATGCGGTGAAGGCCAACTCCAACCTGGCGGTACTGAATGTGCTGGCCCGCTGCGGGGCCGGTTTCGATATCGTCTCCGGTGGTGAACTGGAGCGGGTGCTACGTGCCGGCGGGGACCCGGACAAGATCGTGTTTTCCGGCGTGGGCAAGACCGCCGACGAAATGGCCGCGGCCCTGAAAGCCGGCATTCACTGTTTCAACGTGGAATCCGCCGCCGAGCTGGAGCTGCTCAACCTGGTCGCCGGCGAGCTCGACCTGGAAGCGCCCATCGCCATCCGTGTGAACCCGGATGTGGACGCCCAGACCCACCCCTATATTTCCACCGGCCTGAAAGACAACAAGTTCGGCGTGGACATCAACAAGGCACCGGCCCTGTACCAGCGCGCCGAAGAGCTGCCGCACATCCGCATTCTGGGAATCGACTGCCATATCGGCAGCCAGCTCACCAGCCTGTCGCCGTTCGAGGATGCCCTGGAGCGGGTACTCAAGCTGCTGGAGCAACTGCAGCACCTGGGTATCGAAATCCACCACCTGGATCTGGGCGGCGGCCTGGGCGTCACCTATGACGACGAAACCCCGCCGGAACGTTCCGATTATGTGCAGGCGCTGCTCCGGCATATCCCTGGTGACCTGCCGGTGCACATCGAACCGGGCCGTTCCATCGCCGCCAACGCTGGCATCTTTGTGACCCAGGTGCTGTTCCTCAAGCCCACCGAGCACAAGAACTTTGCCATCGTCGACGGTGCCATGAACGACCTGATCCGCCCCAGCCTGTATTCCGCCTGGCAGAACATCGTGCCGGTGAAACCCCACGATGCGGATTGTCGGGACTGGGATATCGTCGGCCCGGTATGCGAAACCGGCGACTTCCTCGGCAAGGACCGCGCCCTGTCCCTGGAAACCGGCGACCTGCTGGCGGTACGCAGCGCCGGCGCCTATGGCTTTGCCATGGCCAGCAACTACAACAGCCGCAACCGCCCCGCCGAAGTGATGGTGGATGGTGACCAGGCCTTTGTGGTGCGTCAGCGGGAAACCGTTGAGGAGCAGCTCAAGCTGGAATCCCTGTTACCGTAAAGGGTTGCGGTAACAGGGGTTCACCACATGCGGTGAGCCCCCGCTCAGCCACTTCCCTTCCCCCTTTTGTGACACTGTGGGAGCGGTCGAACGACCGCTCCCACAGCACACCTTCCCGCTCGTCAACACAGCACCCGCCCCAATTTTGTGGTTAACTGGCGGCAACCTCACCACCGCACAGCATCATGGCGCGACTCGGGTTTCTGCTTGTCATTCTCGCAACCGGCACCACCCTGGCGGCAACGCCCCTGGATAACGCCATCCGCCTGAGCCTGGCGGAAAGCTATGTCACCGCCAGCTTGCTCAGCAGCGGTGATGCCGTGCGCTTCGGCTTCTGGGATTTCGATCCCAACAGTCTGTTCAACCTGGATAACGACGACTTCGGCTCTCTGGAAGCCCAGCAACGCCGCCAGCGCCTTACCACCTTCAGTTTGCCAATCACCTGGGAAACCACGGTGGGCGTTCAGGAGGATATCCTGGAACTGGGCGCCAAGGCTGCTTATGTGGAAAGCGCCCAGGAAACCCAACTGGTCAGCTCCAGTAGCCGTATCAAGGACACCATCACCAATTCGGTCACCTCGTTGAGCGCGGGCGCCTCCCTGACCCGCCGGGTTTCTCCTCAACTGGCCCTGTCCAGCGGCCTCAACGGCCACTGGATGCGCTACGACAACGATACGGATTTCAACACCGCGGCATCTCGACCGCTGGCACCACTGGTGGATGGCCTGATTACCAACTACACCACCGACGCCTGGCTGGCCGAACCCCATGTCGGCGCCACCTATTTTATCGACGGCCCGGACTCGGAAGTGCAGTTATTCAGCGATTACCACTACATGAGCGGCCATACCTACCATGCGGACCAGGCCGCCCATGATGTGCAACCGGAGGCCTGGTACTGGGCCAATGGTGTTCGCTGGCGCCACCCTGTTGTCAGCCACCTTCTGCCCGGGCAGAACGCCTGGCTGCGGGCAGCACGCTACGATCTGGGCGGCGACCTGGATGGCCCGCTGGGCAATCACTATTACTTCGAGGCGGGCGTGGGCTGGCTGCTGGACCTGAAAGGCCGCCTGCCTTACGTGGAAAACATCGGCATCGGTGTCAACCTGAACTACGGCAGCCTGCTGCGCGGCGGCACTCTGGTGTTGCTGTTCAACGAGGAGTAGCCACCGCCTCCGGCGGCGTCAGGCGCAACACCTTGATCCCCAGCCAGGCATAGACCAGCGCCAGCAGCGGGTTGATCAGGTTGAAGAACGCATAGAAGAGATAATCGGTCACCGGCACCAGCAGCACCGACTGCATATAAGCCCCACAGGTATTCCAGGGGATCAGCGGGCTGGTGATGGTGCCACCATCTTCCAGGGCCCGGGACAGGTTCACCGGCGCCAGCCCCTCCCGTTCATAGGCTTCGCGGAACATGCGTCCGGGCATGATGATGGAGATGTACTGGTCGGCGGTGAGGATGTTGCTGCCAAAACAGGTGGCCAGGGTGGCCGCGATCAGCCCGGTCGCGCCCTTCACTGCCGCCAGCAGACCTTCGATCAGGCGCGCCAGCAGACCGGCGTATTCCATCACCGCGCCAAAGGTCATGGCGCAAATGATCAGCCAGACGGTATTGAGCATGGACGCCATGCCGCCGCCCGAAAGCAGGTCGTTGAGCGTATCGTCACCGGTTTCCACGCTGATGCCTTGGTAAAAGGTCTGCCATACCACCTTCAACGACGCGACCCAGCCCGGGTCGGCCACTCCTGCCTGCACGGCAATAGCCCCAGGCTGGAACAGCAGTGCCCAGACGCCGCCGATCAGGGCACCGATAAAAATCGCCGGCAGCGCCGGCATGCGCTTGAGCGCCATGGCCAGCAACACGAACAGGGGAATCAGGTGCAGTACGGAAATATGGAACTGGCTTTCCAGGCCATTGAGCAGCGGGGTGATGCGATCCACCGTGGTGCCCTGCACATCCGTATTCAGCCCCATGACCAGAAAGACCAGCAATGCCAGACCGATGGAAGGCACCGTGGTCCACAGCATCAGCCGGATATGCTCGAACAGTTCGGAACCGGCCACCGCCGGCGCCAGGTTGGTGGTCTCCGACAGCGGCGAAATCTTGTCACCGAAATAGGCCCCGGACACCACCGCCCCGGCGGCCACCGGCAACGACAACCCCAACCCGCTGGCCACCCCGATCAGGGCCACGCCAACGGTGGCGGCCACCGTCCAGCTCGAGCCGATGCTCAGGGCCACAATGGCGCAGATCAGGCAGGCCGCCGCATAGAACAGAGACGGATTCATCAGCTCCAGACCGAAATAGATCAGCGATGGCACAATCCCCGCCAACCGCCAGGTGCCAATCAATGCGCCCACACACAGCAGGATCAGAATCGCTCCCAGCGCCACCGAGATGCCCTTGACCATGGCGGTCTCGATTTCCCGCCAGGTCATGCCATTTTTGAAACCGATCAGCGATGCAAGGCCGGCACAGAACAGCAGAGCAATCTGGTTGGGGCCGGACGAGGCGCTATCGCCATACAGATACACCGCCGCCGCCAGCAACCCCACCAGCACGATGATGGGCAGCAGGGCATCAAACAGGGAAGGGCGACGGAGTCGGGATTCGGTCATGGCGGCAAAATCTGGCGACGATGCTTTCGGTTATACGCGATTGGTAAAAAGTAGGCACTTACCGCCCGCGCGGAAAGCGGCGCAGTCTACCAGCGCAAACTCCTGCCAGCAGCACCGGTCGTCGGGGGATTTGTCTCTTGCGGGAGCGGTTTGCCGGGCGGCAAACGCGCCACGACTCAGGCAGTATCGGCCAGCGCCTTCAGGGCCTTGCCTTGCAGACGGTAGCGCACCCATTCGGACTGGGGTTTGGCATCCAGGCTTTCGTAGAAGTCGATGGCCGGGGTATTCCAGTCCAGCACGCTCCACTCGAACCGGCCACAATCCCGCTCCACGGCAATGGCGGCGAGCCGAGCCAGCAAGGCCTTGCCGATCCCCAACCCACGCTGCTGCGGCTCCACAAACAGGTCTTCCAGATACAGGCCGTTGCGACCCTGCCAGGTGGAATAATTGAAGAAGTAGATCGCCAGGGCGACGACCCGACCTTCACGCTCGGCCACGATGGCATGGGCCGTGGCTCCCTCATCGAACAGGGTGGCGGCGAGCTGGTCCTCGTCGGTTTCCACCTGCTCCTCGGCCTCTTCATAGCGGGCCAGATCACGAATCAGGCGCAGCAGGTCGCCGGCATCCTCGCGCCGGGCCTCACGCAGGGAAAAGCTCACGACGCCTCCCCGGTCAGTTGCTTCACCAGGGTATGCCCACCGGTCTCACAAAGTGCGTCCTTGAGGGCCGGCATGGCCTGGGCCATGTGCTGGGCCAGAGTGTAGGGCGGATTGATCACCAGCATGCCGGAGCCGGTCATGCCTCGCCCGGACGCATCCGGGCGCGGGCACAGTTCCAGGCGCAGCAGGTCCGGCATTTCCGCCTGCACAAACTGGCGAACGAAATGCTCGGTACGGTTACGGTCCAGCACCGGGTACCAGATGGCATAGGTGGCCGTGCTCCAGCGCTGCTTCGCCATTTGCAGCGCCGGCAGCAACTCGGTGTAGTCCTTTTCCAGCTCGTAGGACGGATCGATCAGCACCATGCCGCGACGATGGGTCGGCGGCAGCATGGCCTTGATGCCCTGCCAGGCATCCAGCTTTTCCACCCGCACCTGTTTGTTGCCGGCAAAGCGCTTTTGCAGCAGTTCGAAGTCGGTGCTGTGCAGCTCGGTGCATTGCAGGCGGTCCTGGTCCCGCAACAGGCTGGCGCTGATCTGCGGCGAACCGGGATATTCGCGCAGCTTGCCCGCCGGGTTGAGCTGGCGGATCAGCTTCACGTACTGGTCGATCACCCCGATTTCCGTGCGCCGGTCCCACAGCCGCTCGATACCATCGCGGTATTCCCCGGTCTTCTGCATGTGCCCACTGTCGATGAGGTAGCCACCTGCCCCGCCATGGGTGTCATGTACCGTGAAGGGCTTGTCCTTCTTTTTCAGGTACTCGATAACGGCAATCTGCACGATATGCTTGAGAACATCGGCAAAGTTGCCGGCGTGGTAGCTGTGGCGGTAGGAAAGCATGATGACGACCTGAAGGAATTTAGGGGCGCATTGTACACCCAACGGCACGATAATCCTCTGGCTTCGAAGTCCCTGTAGGAGCGCCACTTGAGGCGCGAACCTGAGCCTGGGCGTAGGAAAAGCATCAGACGGCACAGCCCAAGGTGCATTCATAAAGGGTATAGCCACTCTGAAACCCCTTCCCTCGCTTGGGCTCGGGTTCGCGCCTCAAGTGGCGCTCCTACAGGTGGCAATAACAAGACGCCGGGCTGCCCCCCTGACGTCGCCCACCAGCCGGAGTACAATGGCCTTTTACCCGTACCGGACACCCGCAATGAACCTGCGCTTCACCAAAATGCACGGCTTGGGCAACGATTTCATGGTGATTGATGGAATCAATCAGCCACTGCCCGAGGACGGCCTGCCGTTTTCTGCCGGGGAAATCCGCCGGCTCGGTGACCGCCATTTCGGCGTGGGCTTTGACCAGATGCTGATCGTGCAGCCGGCGCAGTCCGCGGATGCCGACTTCCGCTACCGCATCCTCAACGCGGACGGCTCGGAGGTGAGCCAGTGCGGCAACGGTGCCCGCTGCTTTGCCCGTTTTGTCCGCGACCAAGGCCTCACCGACAAGCGCGAGATCGTGGTGGAAACCGCCGCCGGTCGCATGACCCTGGCCATCACTGACGATGAGCAGGTCACTGTGGACATGGGCGCCCCGCACTGGGCGCCGGACACCATCCCCATGAAGGCCGACCGCGAGCAGGATACCTACCTGCTGGTGGCGGGCAGCAATGCCCATGAAGTCGGCGCCGTGGGCCTGGGCAACCCCCATTGCACCCTGCTGGTGGAAAACGTGGACAGCGCCCCGGTGGAAACCGTGGGCCCGCTGCTGGAAAGCCACGAACAGTTCCCGGAACGGGTGAACGTGGGTTTCATGCAGATCGTCAGCCGCAATGAAATCCGCCTGCGGGTCTACGAGCGCGGGGCCGGCGAGACCCTGGCCTGTGGGTCCGGCGCCTGCGCTGCCGTGGTGATCGGTCAACGGCGCGGCCTGCTGGATCAGGAGGTCACTGTGCACCTGCCCGGCGGCCCCCTGCAGATTCATTATGACGGCCAGGGCGGCATCCGGATGACAGGCCCGGCCAGCCATGTCTATGATGGCAGCATCGACCTCACCCCGGCGGACTAAAAGGACGGAACCATGACGGAGAACACCAAGGCCAGCGCCGACCAGGTTGCCGCCTACCTGCGCGACAACCCCGATTTCTTCCAGCACCGCCCGGAACTGCTGGAATTGCTGCGCCTGCCGGACTCCAAGGGGGAAGCGGTGTCGTTGCTGGAACGCCAGGCATCTATCCTGCGCGACCGCAACAACGAACTGCGCGACCGTCTCAACGGCTTGCTGGATGTGGCCCGGGAAAACGATCACCTGTTCGACAAGACCCGCCGCCTGACCCTGTCCCTGCTGGAAGCCCGTGGCGCGGAAAAATTGTTCCGCAATCTGCTGGCCAGCCTCACCGATGACTTTCGCTGTGACCGTGTCTCGCTGATGGTCTACGACCGGGAAGTGCCCATTCTGGGTGACTTGCGCAACCAGATCCGCTGCGTGGACAGCGATGCCCTGCCGCCGGCGCTGAATCACCTGCTACGCAATGGCAAGGCCGTGTGTGGCGCCATGCGCGAAGAAGAAATGGAAGCCCTGTTCCAGGAACACGCCGCCGATATCCGTTCCGCCGCCATGGTCCCGCTGGAATACCAGGGCCGCCTGGGGCTGCTGGCCATCGGCAGCAAGAGTGCCATGCATTTCCGCAGCTCCCTGGGCACCCTGTTCATCACCCACATCGGCCAGGTCCTCAGCCGCCGCCTGCACGAAACCCTGCGCCAATATCCGCATCAGGCAGCCAAGAAATCAATTAATAGTGAATAATTAATAATGAATAATGAAAAGAACGCATCTTCGGACGTTATTAATTCTTCATTATTAATTATTAATTCTTTCCTTCGGCATCTTGCCTCCGAGCGCCGCCTCTCCCCCCACACTGTCAGCAATTACCAGCGTGACCTGAAAACAGCCTTGCGCCTTACCGGGCAACGGGAGTGGGCCTCGCTTACCGTGCACGACATACGCTCGCTGGTGGCCACCCTGCATCGGCAGGGCAAAAGCGGCAAGAGCATCGCCCGGTTATTGTCCACCCTGCGCACGTTCTATCATTATCTGATGCGCGAAGGGCTGGCCCGGGACAACCCGGCGGTGGACGTGCGGGCACCGAAAAGCGGCAAGCGCCTGCCCAAGGCGCTGGATGCCGACCAGGTGGGGCAGTTGCTGGATGCGGGGAGCGACAAGGGGGACCCTTTGAGTCTGCGCGATCAGGCCATGATGGAACTGTTCTACGCCTGCGGGCTACGTCTGGCGGAATTGCTCAGCCTGGATCTGGACAGCATCGACCTGGGCTCGGCCCAGTTGCTGGTCACCGGCAAGGGCAACAAGACCCGCCAATTGCCCATCGGCAAACCGGCCCTCACCGCCCTGCGCCGCTGGCTGAAGGCGCGCACCCTGTTCGTGAAGGACAATCAGGAAAAAGCGCTGTTTCTGAGCAAGAATGGGCGCCGGCTGTCACCGTCCAGCGTGCAGCAACGGCTCAAACGCCATGCCCTGGAACGGGGGCTGGGCGACCACCTGCACCCGCACAAGCTGCGCCACTCCTTCGCCACTCACCTGCTGGAGTCCTCCGGCGACCTGCGCGCCGTGCAGGAATTACTGGGCCACGCGGATCTGGCCACCACCCAGGTCTACACCCATCTGGACTTCCAGCATCTGGCCCAGGTCTATGATGGCGCCCACCCGCGTGCCCAGCGGCGCAGCAAGGATGATGAGGAATCGTCCTGATCTCGCCCGCGTCCCTCCCGCCAGTTCCGTGCTGCGCCCGGTTCCTTTGCAGCAGAGCCAACTTGTTGGCCAAGCGGGGCGGAATGGTCAGTGACGCCTGATGAGCCATGGCCTTTGTTGCTCCAGTGGGTATTATGCCAACCGAATCGCCATGCCTCGCTGTGGCTCGAATCACTTGCAGGCAGGCGCCCACAGCGGCTTCGTAGTGATAGCCCGGTCTAAATTCTGGCCATGCGCTACAATAGCCCCATGAGCAAACTCAAACTGATTACCTTTGATCTGGACAACACTCTCTGGCCGGTGGATGAAGTGATCCGCCGGGCGGAAAAGGCGTGCAGCGACTGGATTGCCGACCATCACCCGGAAGCGGCCCATGCCCTGAGCGCGGAAAAGGTCCGCACCGTGCGTACCGAACTGATCCGGGAAAACCCGGCTTACCTGGATAACCTGACCGCCCTGCGCCAGGACGCCATGACCCGGGCCTTTACACTGCACGGTTACAGCCGTTCCGAAGCCCGCCAGATTGCGGAGCAAGCCTTTCTGGTTTTCCACCGGGCGCGCAACCAGGTGACCTTCTTCCCCGGTGCCCGGGAGGTGCTGGAGACCCTGGCCGACAGCTATCTTCTGGGGGCGCTGACCAATGGCAATGCGGACCTGCAACAGATCGGCATTGCCGACCTGTTTGCTTTCCATCATTCCGCGGAAACCATTGGCAAGCGCAAACCCGCCCCGGACATGTTCCAGGCCGCCCTGGGCTCTGCCGGTGTCAGTGCCGGTCAGGCCATGCACGTGGGCGACCACCCGCTGGAAGACGTGAACGCCGCTCGTGAGCATGGCATGCACGCGGTGTGGGCCAACCTGATCGATCTGGACTGGCCGGTTGAACTGGAGCGGCCCCGGCACCACATCCACAACCTTTACGAACTCACCGACCTGGTACCCCTTTTCGATGACTAGACGCGCCCAACTCATCAGCCTACTCGACGACCTGCAGGACGAACTGGATCAACAGGGCCTGTGGGAAACCCAGCCACCACCGCCGACCGCCTTTGACAGCGCCACGCCATTCTTTGCCGACACCATGGATTTCAGCCAGTGGCTGCAGTGGGTCTTCATTGCCCGCTTCCGCGCCATTCTGGAAGCGGACCACCCGCTACCCGGCCAATGCGATGTGGCTCCCATGGCCGAGGAAGCGCTGAAGGAAATGGATGAAGACGTGACGGAAATCATCAACCTGCTCAAGCAGTTTGATGACCATTTTTGAGGTGACGCAGGCGTCATGCCTGCATGCGAATCGGGTTGCGAGATCCAAGCCCAACGTCACGAAATTCCGGACGAAAACGTAGGGTGGATTAGCCGAAGGCGTAATCCACCGGCCTCCCTTCCGGCTGACTTTCACGCTTGAAATTAAGGTGGATTACGCCTTCCGGCTAATCCACCCTACAACACCGGAATCTCTCCCCAACATGCCTCGTGGGAGCCATGCTCGCATGGCGAATGGGGTTAGATCGGTATGGTTTGGATAGACCTGTCGAGCGCTGATATTCCTGATCGCCCGTTGGGCGATTTCCGCGCGAGCGCGGTTCGCTGTCCGAGAGACAGCTCCTACGCGGCTTCGTAGAAAGCACCAGGGTTCGAGACCTTTTCACCCTTTCCCCATCGCAACTCGTCGCTCGTCCCTACCGAATCACACTGTCTTTCAACAAGGCTCGCCAGTCGGATTCCTCTTCGCCGGCGGACAGGGTCCACAGCCAATCGCCCTTTTCATCCAGGGCTTCCAGGGCAGTGACCACTTCCCCGTCACCCGGTTTACGCAGCCGCCACAGGCTGTGCATCCTTGCCATGTCCAGCGAGACCAAAGCACCATTATGAGCCAGATGACAGTGGCTGCCCTGCCAGCGCGGCGACGACCAGGGCGCGGTCATGCACAGCCGCACCCCCTGGTTGCCCACGCACAAGGTAGTCGCCCGGTCTCGCTGGGAGGCTTCCGCCAGCACCGCCGGCAGGGTCTCCGGCCGGACCTGGCAGGCAAAGCTGTCACGCACCGATTCATACAGCACCGCACGCTGGTCTTGGCAACGATTCAGCAGACGCGAAAAATCATCGTCATCGTGGCTGCGGGTCCAGTCCCGCTCCAGCTCGCTCAATGAACCAAGCTGGCCACCCAGGATCCGGGTCATGCGGGAGGGCGGCGCCAGACTTTGTTGGTCCGGGTGCAACATGGCGCAGACCAGCTCCTCGAAGGCCAGCCCACCGCTGTCCGGCGCTACCGCCACCTGTTGCAACGGCTGCCCATGGCGGTCAAAGAACACCAGGCTGCGCGCCGGCAAGGAACCGGTGGGCTCCAGCACCGCCAGTACCGAATGCCACTGCCCCGGTTGCAGACTCTGGCGCAGGCGACAGCGCTCCCCCACCGATTCCAGGCTCCACTCCCCGTCACTGAACGCGGGGTAATGCATATTTTGGGAAACCCGGGAACCACTGGAGAAGGTGGTCACCACCAGGGAACCGAGACGGTACAGTGCCTTGAGAATTGCCAGCGGCTCGTCCTGTAGCCGCAAAACCCGGTCACCGAGGGCGGCGCCGCACTGACGAAGCAGGGGGGATGCCGCCGGCGCCGAGGGCCACGCCATCACTGACATGCTGCCTCCAGATCGCCACATCGTCCGGCCCGTGCCGGCGATGGTTGTTGTTAGGTGTGGAAAGCTGGCGGCGGCTGGCGATCCACGTCAGGGAGAAAGGGTAGGGGATTGTCCGCAGGCCAACCAGGCAACCAAACCGGGTTGGACGTCCCCGCCATCAGACGCCGGTTTCTGGCGCCCAACGGGAAATCACTTGGTCAGAATCAGACGGTTGTTAGACGTGCGACGAAGCAGATACCGCTCGCCGGCATGTTCAATCCAGAGCTTGCCCTGGTGATTGAGCAACAGGCTGCTGGCAACACTGCTTTCCGCATTGATGGCAACCCGGCGGGTGGTGGTGGTCACGTTCTTTTTGAGCTGGGTCATGCTGGCCTCCTTGTCTGTATATGAGAATCATTATCATTATTGATTGGGCAGCCGTCAATCCCTGTTACCGATTTTCTGATGGAGGTCACAAAGAAGGTCGGACGTCGATCAGCGTAAAAGCGCCTTTCCACGTCAAGCACTCTTCCGGTTTTTTTGGCCCTGTCTGGCATCCAGCGTCCGGCAGGTGTTTTTACTTTCCCCTATCGAAAGCCCTGGCCAACCGCGCTAGACTGAAACCATGAATACCGCGATGGCACAACCGATGACCGAGTCCCCGCAGGAACGTCTGGCCGCTATCCTCGACAGCCACCAGCCTCGTTCCATACTCACTGTCAGCCTCAACCCCATCCCCGTCGTTTCCCAGTGGTGTCAGGACCACGATTGCGAACTGGTGGAAATCCAGGAACAGAATCCCTTCGCCGCGCTCGACGATGTGCAGCGTGTGGATATGGCAATCGTGGCCGATCAGCTCGAATACATGAGCCACCGGGACGGCGAAGCCCTGATGGGCCTGCTGCGCAACCTGCACACCGATTCCTTGGTGGCGGTCTACCAGCCGGCCCTGGCCCCGCAGAAACTGCGCTGGCCGGCCAATGGTTTTCTGGCGCTGGGGTGTCGCGAGCAGGGCCACTTTGCCCAGCAAGGCCGGGCGCTGGATATCTACAGCTACGATCTCGATAACTACAATTTCGAGCGTACCTGGAACAATCCACGCTTCTGGGCCAACCCGGAAAACTGGGGCAAATACTGGTGGTGAACACCTTCCACGCCACGGCGATTCCGTAGGGTGCACTGAGCCTCAGGCGAACTGCACCGTCCCGGCGTTTGGAGGGTGCAGTTCGCCTGAGGCTCAGTGCACCCTACCTGCCCCCCATTACACGCCCCTCCTCCTTGCAGACCCGTCACGCCTATTCCTGCGCTTTCCCTGTGAACTCCGCGCCCACTGTGATGAAATAGCGCTTTCCCGCTACACCTTACAGCCAACATGATCAGCCAACGTTTTCGTGAAATTCTCTTTTTCTGGTGGCGTAATCTCGGCCCGATTTTTCTGGTGACCGCCCCCTTTGCCCTGCTGACCGAAGTCAGCCAGTGGCTGCTGGGGCCAGCTATCATCCTGCCGGAAACCCAAAACGACACCATCCAGTTCACCCTGAGCACACTGGCCATCGTGCTGCTCAGTCGTCCACTGGCGGAAGGCACGCTCATTGCCCAGCTCGCCGCCGCGCGCAACGGGCAGGCCCGTGGTCTGCTTACCTGCATGGCACCGGCGCTGCTGATGTACCCCGCCCTGCTGGCCACCTATGCCATTATAGCCGTTGGTGTGTCTCTGGGCTGGCTGGCGTTTTTCTTTCCGGCGCTGTGGGTTTACACCCGCCTGAGCTTTGCGCCTTTCCTGGTGGTCCTGCATCGGCGCAATCCCCTGGACGCCCTGCGCAGCTCCTTCACCATGACCGAAAGCCAGCAATGGCCCCTGCTGTTGATTCTGGTGCTGGTATTCATGGCCTATCTGCTGGTGAGCAGCATGATTGCCTCGCTGGTCACAGCCGTGGTCAGCCATCCCCAGGCCGCCGCGCTGATTGTTGCCCTGCCGGTCAGCCTGATGGGCGCGGTCATCAATGTGGCGATCTTCCGCTACTGGGAAATGGCAAACCCACCGGAATGACACCGGGTAACCGGTTTCGACCAAAGCCGTCATGGCAAGTCGACGCTTTGATGGCATACTGGCGGAAAGAATGAATCGAACGGGGAAATGTCGTGCCGCAACACACCATGCATCTGAGCTGGACCGCCCATGGCGAGGACCACTATCTCTGGCACCTGGCCGACGGCAACGAAGTACGTGTGGTGGATGGCCATCATGGCCAACAGGAATTCATGGAACCGGAAGAGGCCTTTATTGCCGCCCTGGCAAGCTGCCACCTGTTGTCTTTCCTGACCGAAGCCGCCCGTGACGGCCTGTCCGTGGCCAGCTATGACGACGATCCCCAGGCAGTACTGGGCCATAACGATCAGGCGAAGATCTATGTGCAGCAGGTGCTGCTGCAGCCACTGGTCACCTTTAATGGAGAGCAGCCCGATACCGCCACCATCCAGGCCCTGCACCAGCGCGCCCACGAGAAGTGCTTTATTGCGCAATCGGTGAAGAGTGAAGTGCGGATCGAACCACGGGCTTGATCCGGGAAAATCGCTCCCGAAAAAACCTTGCTGGCGCGCGATTCTGCGCAAGGCGCGAACCCTGTGGGAGCCATGCTCGCATGGCGAATTGGGCTTGGGGGACTTTCCAGGCCTTCCCAATCCAACCAGCGTGGCTTGTCCCTATTTCCGCTCGTAAACCACGAACGAATAATCGTAGGGGTTAGGGCCTTCGGCCTGGAAATCCTCGCGGCCGATTTCGTTCCACTCGGTGGCATCGTACTCCGGGAACCAGGTATCCCCTTCCACCTGCGCATGCACTTCGGTGAGATAGAGACGGTCGGCCCGGGGCAGGGCCAGGGCATAGATTTCCGCGCCGCCCATGATCACCGCTTCTTCCTGGCCATCGATAAAGGCCACGTTTTCCGCCATCGCAATGGCTTCATCCAGCGTCGCCACCACCTTGGCGCCTTCCGCCTGGAAACCGGACTGGCGGGTAATGACGATATTGGTACGCCCGGGCAACGGCTTGCCCAGGGACTCCCAGGTCTTGCGGCCCATGATCACCGGCTTGCCAAAAGTCACCTGCTTGAAGTACTTCAGGTCGTTGGGCAGATACCAGGGCAGCTTGTTGTTGCGGCCGATCACATTGTTGCTGGCCTTGGCGACCATCATGGCAAGTCGAATGGACATAGTGAAATCCGTCTGACGTCCGACGTCTGATGTCGGACGCGAAGGTTTTAGTCGTCTGACGTCAGACTTCCGACGTCAGACCCGACTCAGATCGCCACCGGCGCCTTGATGTGGGCGTGGGGCTCATAATCGCTCAGGGTGAAATCCTCGAAGGTAAAGGCAAACAGGTCCTTCACGTCGGGATTCAGTGTCATGGTCGGCAACGGGCGGGGCTCCCGGGCCAGTTGGGTATCCGCCTGCTCCAGGTGGTTGGAGTACAGGTGGGCATCACCCAGCGTGTGCACGAAATCCCCGGGCTCCAGATCGCATACCTGCGCCATCATCAGGGTCAGCAGCGCATAGGAGGCGATGTTGAACGGCACGCCCAGAAAGATATCGCCGCTACGCTGATAAAGCTGGCAACTGAGCTTGCCGTCGGCCACATAGAACTGGAACAGGCAGTGACACGGCGGCAGCGCCTGTTTGCCGGCGGCAGCATTGGCGTCCGGAGAAATGGAAGGGTCCGGCAGCACCGCCGGGTTCCAGGCGCTCACCACCAGACGGCGAGAGTCCGGGTTACGCTTGATCTCCGCCAGCACCTCACTGATCTGGTCGATCACGCCGCCGTCTGGCGTTTTCCAGCTACGCCACTGTTCACCGTAGACCGGCCCCAGATCCCCTTCCGGGGTGGCCCATTCGTCCCAGATGGAAACCCCGTTCTCTTTCAGGTAACGGATATTGGTATCACCGGACAGGAACCACAGCAGCTCGTGGAGGATAGAACGCAGATGCAGTTTCTTGGTGGTGAGCAGCGGGAAGCCCTGGCTCAGGTCAAAACGCATCTGGTAGCCGAACACCGCATAGGTGCCGGTACCGGTGCGGTCTTCCTTGAAGGTGCCGTGCTCACGGACATGGCGCAGCAGGTCGAGATATTGCTTCATGCGGTTGCCCTATTATGTCGTCACTTGGCGCTCATCATGCCGGTACGCCCAGACCATCATGGCGATACCGAGAATAATCATCGGGATGCTCAGCAGCATGCCCATGGTCAGCCAGCCGCCAGCCAGATAGCCAATATGGGCATCCGGCTCACGGAAGAATTCCACAAAGGTTCGCGCCGCCCCGTAACCCACACCGAACAGGCCGGTTACCGCCCCGGCGGGACGCGGCTTGGCGGAATACAGCCACAGCACGACAAACAGCACCACCCCTTCCAGAAAGCATTCATACAACTGGGAAGGATGACGTGGCAACCCCAGCGGATCGGTGGGGAACACCATGGCCCAGGGCACGTCACTGGTGCGCCCCCACAACTCGGCATTGATAAAGTTGCCGAAGCGGCCGGTGGCCAACCCGATGGGTACCATGGGCACGAGAAAATCGGAAACGGTGAAAAAGCGCTTGCCGTTCTTGCGGGCAAACAGGGCGAAGGCCACCAGCACCCCGATGGCACCACCATGGAAGCTCATGCCTCCGTCCCAGACCTTGAACAGCCATACCGGGTCGGCCAGGAACTTGCTGAAATTATAGAACAGCACATAGCCCAGGCGACCGCCAATGATCACCCCCATGGCCCCGAAGAAAACCAGGTCACCCGCCTGATCCTTGGTCCAGCCGGAGTTTGGCTGCCTGGCCCGGTACACCCCCAGCAACCAGGCGGCGGCGAAACCGATCATGTACATCAGGCCATACCAGTGCACTTTCAGGGGGCCAATGGCCACCGCAACCGGATCAATGACAGGAAATTCCAAGTGGCACCTCGATTAACAGGGTCTTTTCCAGCGGGCGGCTAGCCAAAGGCCAGCTTCAGGCCCAGCACAAACAGCACCAGGGCAAACACCTTTTTCAGGGTGGCCGAGGGAAGACGGTGGCTGAGTCTTGCCGCCAGACGCGCAAACGGAAAACTGGTGAGCACTATACCGGCTGTGGCCGGCAAAAACACATAGCCGGCGGCGCCTTCGGGTAGCTGTGTCTCGTTCCAGCCCGCCACCGCGAACCCCAGGGTACCGGCAATGGCGATCGGCAGCCCGCAGGCCGAGGAAACGGCCACCGCTTCCTGCATTTTCAGCCGGCACCAGCTCAGAAACGGCACCGTCAGCGAGCCACCACCAATCCCGAAAATGGCCGAGCCCGTACCGATCAGTACTCCTGCCAGGCCCAGTCCGGTCACACCGGGCACCCTTTCCGGCAGGCCGGCCTCCGGCGCCTTGCGGCCCGCCAGCAACATCTGCAGGGCAATCAGTATGGCAAAGAGACCGAACAGACGGGCCAGCAGTTCCCCGTCCATGGCGTCGGCAACGAAGGCCCCGGCAAAGGCCCCCAGCGCAATGCCCGCCCCCAGCCGGAACGCCACCGGCCAGCGGACAAAACCGGCCCTGTGGTGGGTGCGTACCGCGCTGATGGAGGTAATGATGATGGTGCTCAGGGAAGTGGCCACGGCCATCTTCGCCACCAGATCAGCCGGGAAACCGAGCCCGTGAAACAGGAAGATCAGCGCCGGCACAATCACCACGCCACCGCCCAGGCCCAGCGCCCCGGCCAGCAACCCGGCGCCGACACCAACCCCCAGACAAATCAGAAACAGCTCCCACATTGGCCAGCCCTTATGCCAATCACTCGCACGGCAGGTATGCTAGCACGCGACGGGTGTCGAACGCTGACGGAGTTACCTCCCCCGTTGGAGCCTTGCTCGCAAGGCGAAGGCACCCGCCCCTTACTCACTTATTGACTGGCAACATTCATGTGCATTGTCCTTTTCGACTGGCGGCCTGCTTCCCCCACCCCGCTGCGGATGGCCGCCAACCGGGATGAATTCCACGCCCGCCCCGCCGAGGCGGCCCGCTGGCGCGGCGACATCTTCTGCGGCCTGGATATCAAGGCGGGTGGCACCTGGCTGGGCATCCACCGCAACGGGCGCTTTGCCGTGGTCACCAACTACCGCGAACCCATCGCCGAGCGCCAGCCCGGTGAACGCTCCCGGGGGCTGCTGCCCCAGGCCTTTCTGGAAAGTGAGCTGTCACCGGAAACCTTCTGCCGCCAGTTGGCCGAAGAACAGCATCATTACGGTGCCTTCAATCTGCTGGTGGGCACCGCCGACAGCCTCTGGTACCTGGGCAATCGCGGCGCGCCCCCGCAAGCCGTCACACCGGGCATTCACGGCCTCAGCAATGGCCTGCTTGACGATGCCTGGCCCAAAGTCCGCCGCGCCAAACAACGCCTGGCCGACGCCATTCATGCCGGCGGCTCGCTGGAGCAATTGCTGAATGTGGTCAACGACCCTCACCAGCCCGACGACAGCGAACTGCCGGACACCGGTGTCGGCATCGAACTGGAACGGCTGGTCGCCCCGGTGTTTATCCAGTCCGACACCTACGGCACCCGCGCCAGCAGCGCCGTGATCCTCGACCGGGAGCTGGGCCCCATGATGCTCGAGCAATGCTGGCGACCGGATGGCCAGCCCGACGGCAACCTTCACGCCAGCCGGTGCTGTTAACCAGCTCTCACTGGCAAACGCTGTCAGCAATGTCCTACATATGATCCGCCGCAGAATTGCTAGGCTTCCGGGTTTTCAATCCGTCGAAAACTCGAAGGGAAGCGAGCAAGCATGGCAGCAACCAGCTCCAACCTGCACCGGGCAAGGGAATTGCCCAGCAATACGCCTCTGACCGGCACGGTCCGTTACCGGGCTGGCACCCCCGGCCTTATCGATGACGCCACCGGCATGGACCTGTCCATCGACCTGATCGGTGAAAGCGTCACCCTTCTGGGCGAAGGCGACCGGGTTCTCTATCTGCTGGCCCCGGGCCAGGGCATCATTGTCACCGACCGCCTGGTAGCCGCCGATAGCCTGACCCACGCCCCGCTCATTGACGAACTGGACGACGGTCGCCTGCGATTCGATGCCCCGCAAGGGCTGATCCTGCAAGCCGGCCAAGCCCGGGTAGAACTGCGCGCCGACGGCACCGTGCTGCTCGATGGCCGCGAAATCCAAGCCGTCGCCGACGGGCTCAACCGCCTGCTTGGCGCCCGTATTGAGCTCAACTGACAGCGCCGTCAGCAAGCCCATGGCCATCTGCATCACTCATTACGCGCTTCAGGCCCCGACCGGCGACCTGCCTGCCGGGCTCCACCGTGCCTGTCAGGCAGGGCTGACCGCTTACCAGGCCCATCGCGACCATACCGCGCCGGACCCGATCAGCGGCGACCCCACTCCCCTGATGCTGGCCAAATTGCCCAACGACAATGACGCACCAGCTTTCCACCCGGAACGGCTTTTGCCAGTTCTGGACCAGTTAATCGAGACCAACCACGACGCCCTGCAAGACAGCCAGCTCCTGCTGTGCCTGCCGGCAACGTCCCGGGCACGCCATGCGCTGCTTGAGCGCACCCTGCTCCCCTGGCTGCACAAGCGGCTTGCCCGAGTCGGCCCCCTGCCGGACACCGACGTTACCGACCCGCAACACCTGCCCGCCAGACTCGCCAGCCAGATCGACCGCTTAATGGCCGGCCAGATACCATCGCTGACCCTGATCGGCCTGGACAGCCTGCTTAACGAGGCCACCCTGTTTGAACGCCAGCCCGATAACGATCTGCGCACCACTACCTGGGCCCATGGCCGGGTGCTGTCAGAAGCCATTGCCCTGGTCCGTTTCCAGAATGGCGACGACAACACTGACGGCGCCCTGAGTTGCACCGGCCTGGCCCATGACCGGGACAACGGTGAAAGCCGCCCCCTGGCTCTGGCCCGGGCCACCCGCCGGGCTCTGTATTGCGACGGCAGTGTTCCACGGCCGGACCGACTGGTTCTCACCCGGGCACAGCGCCGCGAAGACGAATTGCACTGGTATCACACCCACACCGATCTCTGGCCGGTACGACTCTCCCCCCGGGACAATCTGGCCATGCGCAAGGGAGAAAAAACCGCCCCCCAGCCGGACCTGCCACCGCCACTGCACATCCTTCGCCCGGCACTGACCCTGGGCGATACCGGCGCCGCCAGCCTGCCGCTGGCCCTGATCACCGCCTGCGAAGCGTTACGTTTTTCGCTGTGCCCGGCGCGCACGGCCCTGGTACTGGACAGCCCCGGCAATGGCCATCAACTGGCCATCCATCTGCAACACACGCTCAACGTCTCCAAGGAAGGAACGCCCCATGAGTAATACCTTGATCAACGGCCTCACCGCCGTGCATGCCGGCTCCGGTGGCACCCTGGTCACCATGGATATCTGCAAGACGCCGCCCTTCTGCCAGCCGGTACCCTTTTCCAACGTGGCCATGAGCAGTGATGCCACCGGCACCGCCAGCTCTGTCCTGGTCAACGGCAACCCGGTCTGCCATGTGGCCTCCACTTTCGCCAAAAGCAGCGGCGACGAGGCCGGCACCTGCGGCGGCATCATGTCCGGCACCATCGCCGGTCAGGCCGAATTCATCACCTTCTCCCCCAATGTGATGATCGAGGGCCAGCCCGCCGTCCGCCAGAGCGACATGATGGTCTCCAACATGCGCAACACCGCGCCGGCCCCGCTCCAGCAGGCCGGAGCCGGTATACCGCAAAGCCTCAGCCCGGAAGAAACCGAAGAACAGGGCATCGAGCCCACCCACCGGGTGGATGTGGAAACCGGTGGCCCGGTCACTCCCCGCCGCCGCCACTTCGTGCGCCTGCGCCGGAGGGCCAAATGAACGCCCAAACCCGCTTTCTCGCCGACGACCAGCCCCGTGGCAGCCGGCACACAGCCTCCTTCCACGTCAACGGCGACGATGCCGCCGAACTGTTCCTGGAATTCAGCGACAGCCGCACCCGCTACCCCGACAACGTCCTCACTGGCCTGAAAGACAACGGCTACTTCGCCCCGGACGAGCCCGGCGATGGCACCTACCTGATCCCCCTGGGGCAGGGCCTGCCGGTGACCCGCGACGACGACAGCACCGACGCCCTCACCGGCCTGGCCCACATCAAACCGGTGCGCTTCGCCGACCCCGCTGGCAACCACCTGGCACCGCTACGCGACACCGGCCGCCTCTACATTTTCGTCGGCGGCCATCTGTGGCGGGAACTGGTGATCAGCGGTGACGGCAACACCTTCCGCGACATCAACCTGGCCAAATACCAGGGCTGTGATCAACGCCTACCAGACGACGGCATGGAAACCGAAACCGGCGCCATCACCGTCCCCTACCGCCTTAACGGTGGCCCCGTTCTGCTACAGGTGGCTTTCTCGGAAATTCCCTGGAGCTGGGCGCTGATCGAAGTCCTTGGCGGCCTGGCCGACAACGATCCCCGCTACCTGCCCGACCTGCCAGTCCACGAACCCTATCAATGGCACCGCGACAACGTGGACCACACCCTGCGCATGCAGCGCACCACCCAACTGAACCTGAACAGCTTCGACGGCCAGGGCGCCCCCGACACCCTCAAACAAACCGCCCTGATCAGCGCCAAACAGACAGACGCCTATTACAACCAGCCCGACGAAAACGGCCTGCGCCCGCTATCCTGCCTGAGCCCCGATGATATCCGTGACGATCTGCCCATCGCCGCCTTGCAGGATCCCCTGGGAATTGCTTTTGAGGGGCTGGGACGGCTGACCATGCTGACGAATGAGCTTTGCAGGCATGTCATGGAGATCGACGGCCATGAGCATGCCAAAAGCGCGGTTTACGCCTACCAGACATTCTTCAATCAATCACTGCATGAACAACAGACCCGCACTGCCGCCATGGGCCATCAGCACACAACTTATGTGCAAAACAGCGACCATGCCGACAACCTTCGTGATGCTGCGGACCGCATTGACAGAGCTTATCTGGAGGAAATTCTCCGCGTTCACGAGCGCCGCCAACTGCGACAGGAAATTCGCCAGCAACGCCGCGATACCATTCTCTGGCTGGACGGCAAGACACCGGAAGGCAACGAGGCCAACCAGGGGTTCTCCATATTTCTTTCCCCCTGGGAGGCGCTACGGGACTATGCCTGGCTGCCGGTTCCCGGTGATGAACAGCAACACACCCTGAACCCGGATGACGAGCATGCCACGCCGGATTACAGCGCCCTGTGGCAAGCACTTGCCGGGCTGCTTGCCGGACTCGGTCCGGACCCGTCCGTCATCGACAGCGCCTACGACGCAGACCCCGACCCGGAATGGGACGATGACAATGACCCCGTTCATGCCCTGAAAGAACGCCTGCTTGAAGCGGAACATCCGCTATACGCAGCGCTTTGGCCAACCGCAGAGCAAATCCCCGTGGATGAGGACTTCCTTCCCAGCCTGGAAGACGCCAAAAAGCCCGCTACGGGTAGCCATTTCCGTCATGCCGCATACGCTTCCGTCACCGGCAGCCACCCGGACTGGTGGTACTGGCAACAAACCCGAAACCAGGTCGACAGCATCGTCGCCAGCCTGCTGTTCAGCTTTCAGAAACAATGGAAAGACGCCCTGGCCAACAAGAAAGAAGACACCATCGAAGTGCTCATGCGCCTGGCCAAGGGATCAGGCCCGCCGGACCTGCATGGTGCGCGGCTGTTCAAGAGCGGCAGCGTTATTCCCGAAGGCTGGATGATCATCGACGCCAAGGAACGAGTCTTCGAACCGCTCAAGCGCTCACAACGGCGTGACATCATTCGTCAGGGCGGACTGGACACGCCTGGAAGAGTCACCGTGCTGGACCCAACCGACCCCAGCAAAGTCCTCGGCAGCAGCGACGCCACCGAACTTACCTACAACCGGGGCATCCCCCGTAACCTGACTAACCAGAATTGGACCGACCTGTATCAGGAAGTCGGTTCAGACGGCTTGACCCGAGTAAAACAGACCGTCATGGCCGTACCACCCACCAGTGAATATGCACGGCACTGGAACCAGCCGGACACCCAGGCAAGCACAGGAGCAAGGCTTACAACCGGCGCCATCAAGGT
>JAKSCQ010000131.1 GCA_022360555.1 Pseudomonadales bacterium | reverse complement strand
TTGCAAGTTTCAACGCGGATCAGCGCCGTTGCCTGCCACGATGCAGAGGCCGCGCCCGATTGACCAGAGCGCGGCCTCTCACGCTTACAATCAAGGGAAAACATGTGGCGCGTTGAAACTTGCAACTTGCCCTACTGCAAGCCCTGCATAAACGCCAGCTGATCGGCCAGGCTGATATCCCGCGCTTCGCCCTGATAAATATCGAAATGCCCCACCGGGTAACGCTTGACCGTGGGCTGCGCCATGGCGGCGGCAGCCTTGTCGGCGGCAGAGGCCGGGGCCACCGTGTCGGTTTCGCAGATCAGCACGAGGGCCGGGCAGGTCACCTTGCTGGCCTGCATCACCGGGCGAAAGAGCGGCAGGACCAAAGCGATACGCGCCGCCACCTCGTTGGGCACCCCTTCCGGCATCAGGGCGGTATAGCCTTCGTAAGCGTCATGGCTGGACATGGCCGCCAGCTCCCCGGGTCGACCGGCGGAGGGTAATGTTTTCGGGCCGGCGCCCACGGCACTGCTGAGCACATCCCAGATCCCCAGCCCGGTCATCTTCAACGCCTGGCCGATACCCGCGTAACGGATTACCTCCAGCACCGACGCCAGGCCGTCCATCATCGGGCACTGGGCGATAATCCCCGCCACCGGTTCCCGGGCGGCCACGGCAGTTACCAGCCCGCCGCCAAAAGAGGTCCCCCACAGCACGATGCGCTGATTGTCCACTTCCTGCTGCTTACGCACGCAGGCCAGCGCCGCCTGCCAGTCGGCCACTTCCCGGTGGGGCAGCAGCACCTGGCGGGGCATGCCTTCGCTTTCCCCGAAGTGACGATAATCGAACAGCATCACCGCATAGCCGGCCTCCAGGAAAGCATCACGAAATGGTGACAGACCACACTCTTTGGTCAGCCCGAAGCCATGGCCCATGACCACGGTAAGAAAGGGACCGTCGCCTTCCGGCAGATACAGATCCCCGCGACAGGACTGGCCGTCGCTGACAAATCGCAGTTCTCGCATTGTGCTCATGGATGACTCCTTGGTGTTTGCGTCGGACGCCAATGATGGGACCGCAGGGCGGAAACCGGCGTAAGCCGGTCTTCGCTTTTTTGTAATGGTGACGCTGTGCGCCCTGATACGCCATGTCGGAGATCGGCTTGCGCCGATTTCCGACCTGCGGCGGCTGCGAACATAGCGCCAGGCCTTACCCGGCAATCGCCGGGGCGATAAAGCGCCATTCGTCGATGCTCTGGCCCAGCACCAGGAAGTGCGGGTTGAGGATATCTTCCTTGTTGTACTGCAACGGCTCGAAGGCGGT
>JAKSCQ010000216.1 GCA_022360555.1 Pseudomonadales bacterium | reverse complement strand
TTTTGAGTACTTTCTGAAGGCCGGCCACGGTGCCGCCAATATCGCTAAGGCCCTGGGGTAGCAGCATGGTGGTGGATTCCTTGGCCACTTTCTCGAAGGCGCTGACATATTGCTCGGCAATGCGCAGGCTCACGGCTTCTTCGCCACCGTCTTCCTTCACGGCGCCGGCCACCTGGCGCAGGCCTTCGGCGGTGGCCATGGCGATCAGTTCGATCTGTCGGGCGCGGCCTTCCGCTTCGTTGATTTGCTTCATCTTTTCGCCTTCGGAGATGTTGATCATCTCCTGCTTTTCCCCTTCCGAACGGTTGATGGCGGCCTGGCGGTCACCCTCGGAACGGTTGATGGCGGCCTGGCGTTCGCCTTCGGATTCGGCCACCACGGCGCGGCGCTCCCGCTCGGCGCGCACCTGTTTCTCCATGGCATCCTTGATGGACACCGGCAGGTTGATGTCGGCCACTTCATAGCGCAGTACCTTCACGCCCCAGGGCTGGGCAGCTTCGTCCACGGCCTGCACCACTTCCATGTTGATGTCGCCACGTTCTTCGAAGGTCTTGTCCAGGTCGATCTTGCCGATCACCGAACGCAGGGTGGTCTGGGCCAGTTGCTGGGCGGCCATCACATAATCGTCCACGCCGTAGCTGGCGGCCTTGGGGTCGATGACCTGCAGGTACATGACGCCGTCGATGGACACTTCGATGTTGTCCTTGGTGATACAGCTCTGGCGCGGCACATCGCGGACAATTTCCTTGAGGGAGTGCTTGTAGGCCACACGGTCGATAAAGGGCATCAGGAAATGCAGGCCCGCATCCAGCGTTGCCTGGTACTTGCCCAGTCGTTCCACCACATACACCTGCCGCTGGGGCACGATGCGGATCACCATAAAGAGCAAGACAATGACGCCCAGTGCGAGCAGTCCTGAAATAATCAAACCAGCCATGGTTTCGGTCCTTTCTGTCGGGTGTTGATAAAGTTGAAGCGAGTGATGCCGGTGTTGCGCTGAGCGTTAACTGTGGTCAGCGTTCCAGGGTTCCACGGTAAGCCACAGCCCCTGATGCTCGGTGATGCGCACCATCTGGCCGTCTTCCAGCGGGTGCTGGCTCTGGGCCTGCCAGCGGGCCCCCCGGTACAGCACGGTGCCCACGCCGTCGCTGAATGGGCCGGCCACGGTGGCCCGCTGGCCGATCAGGCCGGCACTGTCTTCCGTGCCTTCGCGCTCACTGGCCTGGCCCATCAGTTTGTCGTTGAGCACCCGGCGCACGAACACCAGCAACAGCAGGCTGGTGACGGCGAAAATGGTCAGTTCCCAGGTGGTGTCATCGAGCAGCCCGAGAAATTTCAGGCTGCCCACCAGCAAGGCGGCGATACCGAAAAAGATCACCACCAGTCCGGAGATGGCAAATTCAGCGATAACCAGCGCCAGCCCGGCGATAATCCAGTAACTGTATTCCGGCAAATCCATTCCTGTGCCCCCTGTGCATTATTCTGATGCACAAAGATAGCACGTTGGTGACAGGCGCGTCGGTAGGAAATGGCTGAAAGTTAGAGAGCTGCAAGCCACAAGCTTCAAGCTGCAACGCGGTTGACGTTCCATGGTTTTGCAAGGCCTTGCCCGCGATTAACGCTAAAGGCGCGGGCGTAAGCGTACCAAACCGGGAAATCTTGTCTTCGCGTTGCAGCTTGAAGCTTGTGGCTTGCAGCTCTCTAACTTTCAGCCATTTCCTACCGACG
>JAKSCQ010000200.1 GCA_022360555.1 Pseudomonadales bacterium | reverse complement strand
CGTTCAATAGTAAAGCTATGGCATAACCAACACCAAAAAAGATAATGAGTTTCAAAAGGAACCCTGAGCGTGACGGGGGCGTGTTTTCCTTTCTCTGTGGATGTTTAGGCTTTTCCCATGCCCTGTTGTTTCTCCACGAATTATCGCCTTCATAGAATTTGGTAAGGATGTCGGCTATGTCATCGAAAGTCGGATCACTAGGCGTTACTGATTCAGTATTTGATTCATAGAACACAACGGAAAAACCATCTTCTATGGACCCGGATCCTTCTATGGCCATTCCATTTTTTTTTTTTTTTTTAGCAGATAGCTGTTGCCAACTCATGCCGGAGAGAATCTCTCGTAAATCTTCAACGCTGCGACATGAAACCGGTCGGGGTTCTTCATTAAGCAGGTTTCCTGTTTTGGTGACATGCATTGCAAATCCCTTTACTAGTTATGAATAAGACGGCACCGTTGGAGGGGCTTCTTACAACCCCAACCCCGGCTTCAGCCGCAGCCGCTTGCGCAACCCCCGTGATAGCGCATCCACGGCCAGATTGAGCAGCACCGTGGCCAGGATTAACAGCAGGGTACGGTCGAAGCGGAATTCCGCCACGCTGGAATCAATATAGAAACCCAGCGTATGAATGCCAAGAATCCCCAGCACGGCGGTTTCGCGCATCAAGACTTCCCAGCGATAGAGCAGAAAGGCCAGCAGGTTGGGGCTGATGCGCGGTAATACCTCCCAGGCATAACGGTCGACGCCCGTGGGCGCATCGGCCCGCAGGCGCAGGGTTTCGGTAAAGCGGCCGGTCAGGTGGGCGACGATGGCGCCGGTGTGCAGCGCCAGGGCCAGAATGCCCGGCAGCATGGACGGGCCGAGCAGGATCAGAAAGAAGAAGGCGAGAAAGAATTCCGGGGTGGTGCGCAGTACCACCAGCAGGCCATGGCCGGCGGTACGCGATGTACGGTTGCCGAACAGCGGGGAGATCAGCGGAAACAGCAGCAGCGCGAGCAGGCCGGTGAGCAGCAGGGCGCCCATGCCCATGACCACGGTTTGCCAAAGCCCGGGCCACAGTTGCTGGTGCCAGAGCATGGTGAGCCACTGGCCCAGTTCCGTGACACCGCCGCCCTGTCTCAGGGGGGCGGGCACCAGATCCACGGTGACGAAGCGTACCAGGGTATCGAGCCGGCCAGTGAAGAGCGGGGGCGCCCAGAGCAGCGAGGCCAGCAGATAAACCGGCACCAGTGCCGGTCGCAGCCACCAGCGCAGGGTGAAGATCAGCGCGAAGAACAGGTAGAGCAGCGCCGCGCCCTGGTCATAGTTGCCTTCGCGAAAGGCGGTTTCCAGATGAAAGCCCAGGGTAGGCAAGCCAATGAAGCCGAGAATGGCGGAGGCGCGGATAGCGCATTCCAGCCGGTAGCCACCGTAGGCTTTGAAGGCCTGCCATACCAGCGGCAGACGGGCGAAGAAGAACAGGCTCAGGCTGCTGCTGGTGCGCGGCAGGGCGCGCGCCGGTGCCGGGTCGGCCTCTTCCAGAAATTCACCGAAGACCTTGGCAAAGATGCCCGCGTAGGGAATGCCGATGGCCAGGACCCCGGTAACGGTGCTCAGGCCGGTGACCTGCAACAGCAACAACCCCCAGAACAGTTCATGGACGGCGCGAATGCTGGCGGCCACCCCGCGCACCCAGCGCCAGTGCCAGACCATGGCCATGAGAAAGCCGAACAGGGCGCCGAAGGCGGTACCCTGCCAGGCAAAGGCCAGGGTGTTGGCCAGCGCCCGCCACAGGTGATCGGTGCTGAAGAGGTCCGGGGCCAGGAAGCCCTGCGCCATGCGTAGCAGCTCGCTCCCCGGCGAGGAGCGGGCAATGGACAGGTCGGCCAGTAACAGGGCAATGACCCCAACCAGTGCCAGCATGCCGGTGGTACGGCGCCAGCGGCTGGCGGTGGTGGTGACCTTGCGTCGGGGGACCGGACGCGGGGCGCCCGGTTTCATTGGTAGAGGGCGTCCAGGTCGCGGAGCGTGAGTTCGCGGGCGGGGGCATCAAGCCTGACGCTGCCATTACCCAGGCCGATGATGCGGTCGCAGCTCTGCAGGGCCAGCGCCCGGTCATGCAGTGCGACCACGGCGGTGTCGTGACGCGCCAGGGCCAGTGTCAGCAGGGCGAGCCCCTGGTGTTCATCCAGGCTGGAGACCGGCTCGTCGGCCAGCAGTACCGGGCGCCTGGCGTACAGGGCCCGGCCCAGGGCCACCCGCTGAGCCTGGCCGCCGGAAAGCTGGTCGATGCTGGTGAACAGTTTGTCGGCCAGGCCCAATTCGCTGGCCAGTTGGCCAATGGCCTCACGCTGCTGGCGGGTCGGCCAGACCAGGTTACGCAGGTTGTGCAGGGTGGAGTGGCGCGGCAGGGCGCCCATGTAGAGGTTGTGAAACACACTGAGCATGGGGACCAGTGCGCCAGCCTGGGGGCACCAGGCACAGCGGACTTCCTGTTGTTGCCGCAGCGCTTCCAGCAAGGTGGACTTGCCGGCGCCGGAAGGACCCAGCAAGGCAACGCGCTCACCCTGGTCGATGGACAGTGACAGACTGTCGAACACGACCTGGCCGGGGTGGCCAAGTCGTGCCTGGTCGAAGTGGAACACCGTTACTGTTCGTCCAGCAGGCCGATCTCGGCAGCGGTTTCCTCAATGGGGGCATAGTCCGCGTTGCTGGCGGGGATGAATTTTTCCCGGGGGAAGGCGTCCAGCAGAGCCGGGTCGTCGATGGCCAGCAGGACATCGGTGACGCGCTGGGTGAAGCCATCGCCGAACTTGTCATTCAGATCGCCGCGTACGGTCCAGTGGTAGTCCGGGTAGGCCGGTGTCTCCCAGATGACCTGCACCTTGTCGGTGTCGATTTTGCCTTCGGCCAGTTCCCGCTCCCACACCTTGTAGTTCACCGCGCCGGTGGCGTAGGCGCCGCTCTGCACCAGGGCGATGGTGCGGCTGTGATCACCAGAGAAGCCCACTTTGTCGAACAGGGCGTCCGGGGCCTTGCCAAAGGTGTCGCGCAGGTAGAATTCCGGCATCAGGCGCCCGGAGGTGCTGCCCTTGGAGCCGAAGGTAAAGGACGGCTGCTCGATGAAGGCCTCGGTCAGCGTATCCGAGGGGCTCAGGCCGGTGTCGGTGTGGGCGATGAAGTAGGACTTGAAGGCGGTGTCTTCCTGTCCCTGGGCGATTGCCTGGGAGCCAGGGACCAGGCGGCGGGCCTGGACGCCGGAGAGGCCGCCGAACCAGGCCATCTGTACTTCATTATTGCGGAAGGCGGTGACGGCCGCAGCGTAGGATTTCACCGGAACGTACTGTACCGGTACGCCGAGTTTTTCTTCCAGATACAGGGCAACCACGCCAAAGCGCTTTTCCAGTTGCGATTCGTCCTGATCAGGAATGGCGGTAAAGGTGAAGGTGCCCGTGTGGGGCTCGTTGTTGCAGGCAGCCAGAAGCAACGCTGCCAGCAGCGTCGCGAGAAACTTGATACGCATTGTGGTCTCCGTTCAATAGGGAGGCTTACCGGGCGATCCCGTGGGTTGTCGTGGGCCCGGCCAGACACGACAGGGGAATTATAAGCGGTGAGGCGGGGGATACCAGAGCATTGGCTGGATGACCGTGATGACCGTTGGAGCTTTGCTCGCAAAGCGAAGGGGCGAATGCGCCTCCTTGCCTTCCGAAATCTTCGCTTTGCGAGCAAAGCTCCAACGGCAATGTTGGAAGCCCGCAGTGCTGTTGTTCATTGCCGGTTCAATGGCCGGTCCGGCGCCGGCGTGTTTCGAGAAACGCCATCACTTCCGCCCGGCTGCCTTCAAAGACAATCTCGCCCTCCCGGTGGGAGAGCATGTAGTCATACATGGGGTCGTAATAATCGGCCAGCAGGGTGCGGATCCAGTCCTGGTGCAGGCTGGTGTCCCCGCACTGGGTCTGCACAACCAGCGCTTCTTCCAGTTGCTGGCGGAGCTGCTGGTGGCGCAGGCCGCCCAGGCGACGACGGATGCGGTCCATGGCGGCCAGCAGTTCGTCGCCCAGCCGCGCCAGGGCTTGGCGGTCGCCGAAATGCTGGCGGTATTCTTCCAGCGGCCCCACCACATAGTCTTCCAGGGTGACCTGGATGCGTGATTCCAGGGGTTCATTGATGATGATGCGCGGCCGACTCTTGATTTTGTCCTGCAGACTGAAGGGCAGGTGGCAACGGCCGATAAGCTTGCTTTCGTCTTCCAGCAGCACGGTGGGCGGCGCCTGGTGACGCTGCTTGAGAAAGGCGATGGCCAGGGCGTTCTCGAAATCGATTTGCGAGGGCTGGCCGCCCGGGCGTCGCCCGAAGGCGGAGCCACGGTGGTGGGCCAGGCCTTCCAGGTCCACGGCGTTGGGCTGTTTTTCGATCACCCGGGTTTTTGCACAACCGGTGCGCCCACAAAGAATCTCGAACGGCAGGGTGGCAATGCTGTGTTCCAGTTCCTCCAGCAGGAAGCGGCGCATGGCCTTGTAGCCGCCGCTGACCAGCGGGGCATCCACGCCGGCCTCGCGTAGCCAGGCCTGGGTGGTCTGGCTGCGCAGCCCGCCGCGAAAGCAGTACAGGTAGCCGTTCGGGTGGTCTGCCCACCATTGCTGCCAGGCCTGCATGCGGCGCTCGCGTTCCTCCCCGCTGACCAGCTTGTTTCCCAGGTCGATGGCCGCCTGCTGACCATGTTGCTTGTAGCAAATGCCGATCTGATGGCGTTCGTCATCGTTGATCAGGGCGATGTTGGTGGCATGGGGAAATGCCCCCTTGCCGAATTCCACGGGCGCCCGCACGTCCAGCAGCGGCGTGTCATTCAGGAACAGGGAGAGGTAGTCACGGGTGTCGTCTCGCATGGGGGGCGAGTTTAGAACAGCTACACGCTGCGCGCTACACGCGGCGAGTTGCGATGGGTTGGATAGGGAAAGGCTGAAAAGTCCCCAACCCCGGTGCTTTCTACAAGGCTGCTGTAGGAGCGCCACTTGAGGCGCGAACCGCGCTTGCGCGGAAATCGCCCAACGGGCGATCAGGCATCGTAGGGTGGATTAGCCGAAGGCGTAATCCACCAGCCTTCCCTGAATGGCCTCTATGCTGAAATGAAGGTGGATTACGCCTTGCGGCTAATCCACCCTACATTTCTACCCAGATAATACCGGTGCCATCCCCAACCCCCTTCGCCATGCGAGCATGGCTCCAACGGAGAAGGAAAAAAGGGGGGGCTTCTGCCCACCACAAAAAACGCGGGCAGGGCGCTATGCGACTTGCACGGCCCAGCCCGCGTTGCAGCTTGTGGCTTGAAGCTTGTAGCTACCTTTTACTCCGCCGGACGAATCTGACCGGCCAGGTGCGGCTTGATACCGTCCTTGGCCAGCAGCCGGAAGTCACTGCCGCCGTCCACGGGCTTGTTCTCGAACTTCACGGTGGCGGGGATGAACATGGGCAGCTTGAACTGCACATCCACGGTGAAGGCGGTGTCCGGCAGCTGGTTCTGCAGCTCGGCCAGGCAGCGGGCCTTGGACCACATGCCATGGGCGATCTGGCGCTTGAAGCCGAACAGTTTGGCGGATAGCGGGTAGAGGTGAATCGGGTTGCGGTCGCCGGAGACGGCACCATAACGGCGGCCGGTATCGCCGGGCACTTTCCACTCCACGGTATCGGTGGCCGGCTCGGGCTTGGGCGCGTCCTTCTTCTTGCTGCTGCTACCACCACCGCTGCGGAAAAAGTTCACGGACTCGCTTTCCCAAACGCGCTCGCCACCGGTACTGATGCTGGTGAAGATGGAGAATTCATAGCCCTTTTCCACCTTCTGCAAATTGCCCAGGTAGCACTTCACGTTGAGCTGTTCGCGTTCGCTGATGGGGCGGTACTGGGTAATGCTGTTGCGCACGTGAACCAGACCCATGGCCGGGAACGGGAAGCCGTCACTGAGGATCAGGGCCATGTGCAGCGGGAAGGCGTGCATGTGCGGGTAGGTCACCGGCAACTTGCCGTCGGCGGCGAAACCGCACACCTTGCGGTAGGCCGCCAGGTGTTTTTCATCCAGGGAGACGTCATTCAGGCGCAGACCGATGTCCGGCAGGGTCGGGTTGCTGCCGGGCTTCACGGTGGCACGCAGCACCGCCTTGGCAAAGTTGATCACCATGGGGGGGGCATTGCGCAGTTCGCGGAATTTGACCTCACTCATTACTCATTCCTTTCCCGTTGGATGTTTGCGGTGGAAACCGTAATGGGGCCGAGTATAGAGCAGGGCAAACAGCACGCTATTGGCCGTGCAGACAGCGATTATGGGGAGTTAAGCACAAATGGCGGAGGGGAGACGGCTCAGGAGGATGCGTTGCTGGACTTCCACTGGCCCACGCCGAAATAGATCAGGCGGAGCTGCTTTTCCGCTGTTTGCAGCACCTGCTGCTGGCCGTAGTCGTCGTCTTCTTCCAGTTCCAGCATTTCCTGGGTAAGCGCGGTGACATTGTTGACCACCAGGCCCGCCATCATCTGCAGGTCTTCGGCGTTCACATGGTTAAGGAACGGGAAGCGTGCCATGTCCATGGCCAGCTCGTTGGTGAACATGCGTATCTCGCGGCGGATGGCGTTGCGCATGGTCGGCGTGCCGCCGAACAGCTCCTTGGCCACGAACAGGAAATGAGCGCGGTTGTTGCGCACGTAGTTGAAGTAGGTCTCGATGGAGCCGCGCAGCATGCGTTCGTTGGGCAGCTCTTCCTGGCGGACCTGGCGCATCATTTGGCGCAGGGTGCGGAAGGACTCGTCCAGCAGGGTCAGCCCCAGGGCGCTCATGTCCGGGAAGTGCCGGTAGAAGGCGGTGGGGACCACGCCGGCGCGTTTGGTGACCTCGCGCAGGCTGAGGCTGGAGAAGGGCGCTTTCTTGACGACCAGATCCAGCGCAGCGGCCATTAGCGCCTCACGGGTCTGGCCCCGTTTTGGCTTGCGGGGTCTGCTGCTGTCTTTGGTCATTGGCTCATGTCTCCAGAAATACGCTGTAAATTCTCCTGATTGTGGGACGGTGATGCAACTAATTCGGGAAAAACCTTTGTAACCGCATGATAAACCGAAGAATTATTTTTTTAGTGAACAGATGTTGACGAAATGCGGGGTCGCATGAATAATGAGTACAACTGTTCACTTGAAGGGTTGTTCCCAATGAACGCGATGACACAGACTCCCAGCCGTTTCCAGCAAGGCCTGAATCGCATTCTCCAGTCACGGGTTGCCGATGTACTGGCGTATCCCCATGGCGTGGATCGCTACCTGGAAGTCCTGAACCCGCTGTGGTCCACCACCGAGGTGAAGGCCCGGGTGGAAGCGGTCACTTACCTGACTGCCGACAGCGTCACCCTGACCCTGCGCCCCAATAGCAACTGGCAGGGCTTTGTCCCCGGTCAGTTTGTGCAGTTGACGGTGAGCATCGATGGCAAGCGCCATACCCGCTGCTATTCGCCGGCCAACTCCCTGCATCGCACGGATG
>JAKSCQ010000263.1 GCA_022360555.1 Pseudomonadales bacterium | reverse complement strand
TCTGTAAAAAAACAGGTTTTATTGGCTGTTGTTATCTGTGACGGCCCGTTGCGCGGTTTGCCTCAGGGTTTCGCCCAACTGGCACCAACCAGCGTTGTTTTGTGGGGTGAGCGGGGCCAGCTCCTTGTCGAAGCGCTTTGCCAACCGGGACCAGATGGAGTGTGCCGCCGCCAATTGCTCAGGCCCCGGCACGTCCGTGCCCTGACAGGCTGTCGATTCCAGGGTGCGTAAATGCCCGGCCAGGTCCGCAAACCCCTGTGACAGTTCATCCATCGGTGAGGCCGAACTCCCCTCCCCTTCGTAGACCAGTAAAAAGGCGTCCCAGGCAGGTAGCGGTACCGCTTGAGTGGCATAATCGGGGGCGGATTTCACCTGGGCGGGGGCAAGGGGTTGCTGTTGCGCCAGCGATAGCTCTTGCGGCTCAGACTCCATGCCCGACCAGATCAGCACGGCAACAAACGCCAGGCTGGCGGCCATGCCAACCCCGCCAAACGCCAGCCAGGGATTGCGCTTTGCCCCCCCGGCGGCGGATTCCTCGGGCTGGGCTGACAGCACCGCCTGCCATTGCTGGCGCAGCAGCGGGTTGGCGGCCAGTGCCTGTTTGACTACGCGGTTCTGTTGCGCCGTCAGTTTCCGATCCACAAACGCTGCAAGGATGGCATCTTCACTGTCGAAGCCGGTGAAGGCAGGTTGACCCAACAGCACGGGACGCTGCCGCTGCAATAAGGCCTGAATCACCGCAGTTTCCGTGTTAGTGGCCAAACTCTGTCTCCATAGCAATGGTGCCGTCGATCCCCAGCTGTTGCAGAGCACCCTGAAGCTCGGCACGAATCGCTTGCAAGCGACGCTGCACCGTGGCGGCACTGGTGCCCAGTATGTCCGCGATTTTGCGGCTGGACAGGCCGTCTTCGTAACTCAGGGACAGCAACAGGCGGTCGTCTTCATCGAGAGACAGCAGCGTATCGAGCGTGTCCAGCGCTTCTTCCGGATTAGACGGACAGGGCGTATCCACCGCTTCAGGCTGGCCAAGCAGCTGGCCCAGCAACGCCAATGCCTGGTTTTTCTGAGCCTGACGTAGGCTGGCGGACAGCGTTTCCCCCTGATCATCGGGCAGTTGCTCCAGCCCCAGCTCGGAGGTGCAGCATTCGGAGAAACCGGGTTCACCGCAACGGGGGATCTTCTGCTTGATGGTGCGGATGGCCTGGTCGATCAGGCCGTCCTGAAAGTCCTTGGCCAGACGGTTCTTGATGGCTTCTGGCCACTGCCGCTCCAGGCACAGCATGTGCCACAGCCTCACCCAGGCATGCCCCAGCTCTTGCAGCCAGGTCGGCGGGCGCGGCCGGCCAAAACGGCGTCGGGCGAAATCCTCCATGGCGCGGCCAGCAACAGAGTAGGCAAAGGTGGAGGGCTGGCTTTTGCCGGAGAAACGGCTTAGCCGCTGCCACTGATTCTCGCTTAGCGCCTCGATCATGGCGGTGACGGCCTCTTCCGCCAGCGCGGGTTGCACGAAGCGCTTTGCTGCCATGCGATCCAGCCCCGCCATAAAAGCAGGGTCAAAGACCACCGAAGGCCAGTCGGTCGAGGACCCGGGCTGGTTGCTGGATACCATGGGAACCATTTGAATTTGTTGATGATTCTGGCTAGTTTTATCGCAATATGGGGGAGACTTCCAGTTCAGGGCCCTAAACCCGGGGAGGCAATCTGTCAGGCTGGCCGTCCAATTACCATAAGGCGGACACCCATCTCCGCGCCGTGACACAGGAAAACCATGCCTAATCGAGCCTTTCTCCCACTGCTGTTTCTGTTTGGCGGCCTTGCTCTTCCTGCCACTGCCCTGGCGGATCTGGCAGGCGGCTTCGAACAGGAATTCTCCCGTTTTGCGGATACCAGCCAGCAGCAATTCAGCCAATTCAGCGAGGCCAACGAGAAAGCCTTTGCGCGGGACTTTATTGACCAATGGCAGCGCTTCAATGAAGCACTGAGCGACCCCCTACCCTCGTTACCCAAACCCCGTCTGCAACCGGGCCTGCAGCGAGCCAAGCAGACTGAGTCCAGCCCCGTCGCTGGCTCAGCCCCCTCTGCTACCAGCAGGCACCCCAGAGTCTCTGGTGGCTTTTACGGCCATCCGTTGCTGCACCTTACTCTGCTGGACCTGCCTACCCTGCCGGGCTTACAGCCCAATAACCTGCTTCAATTCCGCGAGCAAGCCCTGCGTAGCGATGGCTTTATTGAGCTTATCCACTTGCTCGGTTTCATGCGCCAGCGCATACACGCAGACAACTACGCCACCATATTGCTGGCTCGACAATTGTGCGGAAACCATTTCGCTACGCCTAATAGTGCCACCGCCTGTGCCTGGATACTGGGGCAAAGCCAGGGGCTGGATGTCCGTGTGGGACTACGCCAGGGGCAGCTGCTGTTGCTGACCCCCAGTGAACAGGAATGGTACGAGCAGCCCTATTTCGAGGTGGACAACCTGCGCCTTTATATCGTCAACCGGGAAAACTACTTGCACCTGCAGGGCGAAACCTACCTGCAAAGCGGTCGCCATGCCGACGCCACAGGGACCACCCGGATCTCACTGAGCAGTAGCTTTATCCCGGCGCAGCGGGTACTTCACACCAGTCACCGCTTTGGGGTGCCACTTCAGCTTGATGAGGATTTTGTTGCCTACCTGCATCAGCTTCCGCTGCTGCAAGTGCGTGACTACCTGAATGACAAGCAGCCTGATTACTTGTTAAAGCAACTACAAAACTGGCAAGAGCTAGAACAAAAGCGCCCCGCGATGGACCGATTCAAGAGCCTCCTCACTCACTTGCAACACTGGCCCTACCAGATTGACCAGGAGCAATTCGGCAGAGAAAAGCCCCTGACGCTAAGCGAATCAGTATTCTTTCCCTATACAGACTGTGAGGATCGGGTCTATGCCCTGGCCGCGCTAAACCAGTCATTTATCCACCTGGACATGGCAGCCTTACGCTACCCCAACCACCTGAGCGCAGCGGTCAAATACGAAGGCAACTGGCTGGAAGCCGACCCGACCTACGTGGGCGCCAGCCTGGGCATGCGTCAACCGGCGTATCTGGGTATGGACCCCGAGTGGCTATATTGAATACGTAAACGTCGAGTTTTGTTCTCTCATATAGCTTTTTCTCCCTCATTTGGGGGATGTCGCCATGAAAAGGGCAGGTATAATTTTAAGTCGAACGCGCAGGTGAATGCCGACCCTAAGTAAGTCCAAATGGTATTGAAAACCAAGAGGCACTGATTGATAGCGCTCAACATGCTGGTTTTTACTTCGCCTGTTGCTTCAACGCTACGAAAAGTTCACTCAGTATTGTTGTTTTTACTTTACCGAACAGTCAAAAGAAAACCTTTCAAACACGGGTCTCTCAAAAGTGAAAAAAATTGCACAAGCTCTCTTTGCCTCATGTCTATTTTTCTTCCTCGCCGGCTGCAGCAGCAGTTTTTATGCAGCCCTTGATGCAGCGGCAGGGGGAGGCTTGTGCTCTCGTGCAGCTGATGGCACGGAGATAATCCAGGAATATGGGTATACCTTTACTGCTGGTGGCCACTGTGACTACTGGGAAGGCAATCTCAATAATTACGGCAGCGACGCCACTATAAAATGCTGGGGGGAATATGAGGATGGGGACGTGACAGCATCCGTGTACGCCGCACCGAACAAAAAAACCGGATGGAAGAATCTAGGCCCCATGGTTGGGCAAGAAGTATATTTTTGGTGCCAAGAATGGTCACGAGATGTATGGACAACAGGTAAAAGCGGGCATTATCACATCGAGGCAAAAATCCATAACGGAAAAAAATATTTACGTGTACGGAACAAAATTAATTATCGAGCAAAAAGCACGTGCAAAATCATTGTCGGCGGCCGAACTCTAGCCGACGCCAGAATTCCGCCGAACGGAGTAACAGAATGGGTTGAAAGCCCTGGCCGCGACTATAAAGCTGGCTGCTTACTATAGAGGCGAGAATTCGCCTCTGCACCGAAACATAATTGACCTAAGAACAGCTCTTATATTTTTTATAACCGGAACAACCAGACGAAAGCAGCCTGGAACTTTTTCAAGGAAATAACAATGAAAAACAAACCAACTCTTCTCCTCTTCGCTTTTTTACTAGGAACCCCCTGCACCAGCTTTGGCCTCTTCGCTTTTCCAAGCGACCCCCTCTTCTGGAGACATGAGCCCCTTCCGCAAGGAGGCGATTATATTCATATAGCAGATAAAGGCGAATTTCGGTGGGTATGCGATACCGAAAACCAGCTAAATGGCGCTTTTCTTTTTAATGGAACGGGAGAAGAAGCCAGGTCTTATTTTAAAGTGGCGAAAGAGTCAAATCTGAAACAGAAAGAAAAGCTTAATGTTGTCTGGCGCTTTGATGGAGGCAAGAAGCATTCCGGCGACTGGCTGACACATTACCGCTGGCCAGACTCTGCCTCAGCCCTGCCGACCGGAGTCTTCGCTCCAAGAGATCAGCATGCGACATTACTAACAGGAATGAAAAAGGGGTTGAAGCTGGACATTTCTGTCTCAAATGGGAAATGGCAATATCACTCCTCATTTTCACTGGAAAGATTTACTGAGGCCCTTTCGCAGTTATCCTGCTATAAGGACTGATATACTATAAGCCCCCTCCCCCGCGATAGTTAGGGAGGGGCAGAAAGAAGGAACACCGCGCGTTCACACAAACTGTCAAACTCAGCACGCCAACCCTGCGCTAGCTGTGCTAGCGCTCCTGCACCAGACGGAAGCCGAAAGAAGGGCTGCGAGTCGATATGTTACTTGCATAACGGTAGGCAGAGCGAAGGTGGTCGGGCCCACCACCCCAAGATCCGCCACGTAGCACTCGCTCAGAGCAGCGTCCTCCAGCCACCCAGGCCCGGCCATCGATCGGAGCCCCATCATAGCCTCCGTTCCTGCCGCAATCCTGCACCCATTCCGCCACATTACCGTGCATATCGTAAAGACCAAAGCGATTGGGTGAATAACTCTTTACCGCCACGGTTTTTCTGTCATTTCCACAATCACCATTGTGATTTCCATAACGGGCCTGTGAACAACTAATGCTATTACCCCAACTATATTTTGTACTGCTTCTCGCTCGCGCCGCGTACTCCCATTCCGCTTCGCTGGGCAAACGGAAAGTCCGCCCCGTCTGACGATTTAACCAAGCGATATAAGTCTGTATATCGTTCCAACTCACGTTAATAGCAGGACGACTACCTTTACCCCAGCCTTGATCATTTCCGCTATCGCAAACACCTGCCTCAATACATGGCCGATACTGGTCCCAGGTGACTTCATGCTCCTGAATATAGAAAGATTCAACATTGACGCCATATGCCGGCCTTTCATTAAATGGACCATCATTGCTGCCCATACGAAAATAGCCGCCGGGGATCTTCACCAGCTTTCCAACAAGTTTCGCTATACGTGCTGCTTCTTTCTCCCTTGCAGCCTCCTCTGCTTCCTTTCTGTTCGCTGCTACCCACTCAGCTTCTTTTTCTTTTACCCACGCCTCAACATCCGGTGCTTGCCTCGCCAACTTCCAGCTTGCCGCGGCCTGCTGGTACAGCGGCAGGCTGGCCGCCAGTTCGCCTCTGCTGCTGTGCTGTTGGGCTTCGTCGTAGTGTTGCTGCGCCTGTTCGGCACTAGCGCTTTTTCCAGTTAAACCATATTTTTTCTTATAGGCCTGCCAGTCGCTTTTTGCTTGCTGGGCTTTTTTGTCGGCAACCAATATCGGATCGGTTTTCTCGATCAGATTTTCATAGCCCGCTATTGCCACACGGGTCAGGTTGACCGTTTGGCATTCCTTCCCCTGCGCCACGGCTTCGGCCATCTGTTTTTCCGTAGCGGTCACTTCATCTGCCACATCGCCGCCAATACCATAGCCTTGCCATTGCGATTGCAGTGTCTTTAGTTCCGTCTGCTGGTTTTCAAAGCCTTCCAGGTTATCGAAGCAGCTCAGCAAGTCTTCGTAGCCCTGTTTTACCTGCGTCAGTGTCGCTACGGCTTTTGATGCGGTTTTATCATCACGCAAATACCCTTCGCCGACCGCCAGTTCCCCTTGCAGATCGGTGAGCGTGGCAGAACGGGATATAAAGTCTTCGGCATTATCCTGCCAGGTTTGCAGGGTGGCGTAGCGTTGGCTGTTTTCCCGTTTGGCATCGCTGACGTCTCTATCCAGATCACGAAGATTGTCGTCCAGCAGCCGTTGCAGCCTTTTGATTTGCCCCAGTAGTTTGGTTGCCTCCGCTTTTTGCTGGGCGATCAACTCCTTGTCCAGTGGTTTCAGGGCATTTAGCCAGCCCTGCTGCCAGGCGAAGGCGCCGCCACCGAGAAACAACAACAGCACAACCGCAATGGCCAACTTGTTCGGGCCGCCACCATACAAATTGGCAGCGGTGGCGGGAGTGGCTGCCTTCACTTTCCGATTTTTGCCCCCTTTGCCAGACTGGATGGCCTGATTGAAGGCCTGAATATCGGCAAAGCGGTTTTCTGGCCTTGGGGACAAGGCCTGCATAATGGCGGCGGCCATGCCTTTGGGAATGTCCTTGCGCAGGCTCTGAATCGGCTCAATGGCACCTGCCGGCACTTCCCCGGTAAGCAGCTCATAGGCCAGCACGGCCAGGGCATACTGGTCGGCGCGACCATCAATGTCCTTTACCCCTTTGAGCTGTTCAGGAGCCATGTAATAAGCCGTACCCATAGCGGCCCCGGTCTGGGTACGCTGGCTGGTGGATTGCAACTGGGCAATGCCGAAATCCATCAGCTTGATTTGCTGATCCTCGGTGATCCAGATGTTTTCCGGCTTGATATCCCGGTGAACCGTATGCTGGTGCGCGTAGGCAAGGCCCTCACTGATACCTTTGATGTACTCCTTCACATCGTCGATTTCAAAAGGCCGCTCTACGGCCTTTTGGTTATCCATCACTTGCCGCAGGTCCTGGCCTTCCAGCAGTTCCATGATCAGGAAATACATATCGCCTTCGCTTTGCACATCGAAGACGTTGACAATATTCGGGTGGCTCAGCTTGGAGCTGACGCGGGCTTCGTTGAGAAAGCGCTCCAGAGCGCGTTCATTTTTGGTCAGGCTGGGGAGCAGGAGCTTGATGGCGATGTCTTCGTCGCGATTCTTGTCGAAAGCACGGTAAACGGCGCCCATGCCGCCCTGGCCGATCAGCTCCTTGATTTCGTAGCGGCTGGCGATGATTTGGCCGGGTTGCAGTTCTACCTGGGCGGCGTCTTGCGGGGCCAGGCCGGGGAGGTCGGCGAGCTTGGTTTGGGAGAGGGGGGAAGGCCCTGTCTGCTTTATCTCCCCCGCAAGAGAGCCATTATCGCCAGCAGGCTGGCTCCTACCGGAGTCAGCACTGAGCGCCAGTTCCGCTTCTGCCAGCTTCGCTTCCAGGGACTCGAATTTGGCTTTCAGCGCCTCAGTGGGGGCACCGGCCTTCTTTTCCGCAATATCCTGCTTTTTGGCGCTGAGTGCCTGCTGGATGTCTTCTGTGCTGGCGTTTTCATCCAGGCCCAGGGCCTTGAGTGCTGCTGTTTTATCCACGTTTCCTTCCCGATTGATGTCTTTTCTGCACCCTCAAGCTTTTACCACAAGGGGAAATCGCAGGCGAGCCGCTGGTACTAGCCAGAGGGCTGGAGACCGCCACACAACCTTTATCTAAGTATCCGTGCCGAAGAGCGTCTGGAAACGGCCCTTCTCCATATCTACTCGATTCCCGAAATAGAAATCATCGCCACTGTTATCAATCGTATTGAAAAGGATTTTGACGCTTAGCAAATCCGCATTTTCATCCACTACCCCGAGCAGGAACTGGGCAGGGAAACGGAGCACGTCACCATTGCGATGCCTGACGGTGACCAACACCGATGTCAGGTAGCTATTTCTGGGGGAGGCCATGCCTGGCAACCACTGGTAGATCAT
>JAKSCQ010000141.1 GCA_022360555.1 Pseudomonadales bacterium | reverse complement strand
TAATAATGAATAATTAATAACGCGCGCAAGAGCACCGGAGCTATCCAAACCAAGAGGCCGCGTCCAAACTCTGGGCGCGGCCTCTTGCCGTTTGAAAGACTCGCAGCGTCAACCCGCGAGCTATTAATTATTCATTATTAACTATTAATTGCCTTTCGCCGCCAAATCGTCGCCAACAACGATCCGGACAGATTGTGCCAGATGCTGAACAGGGCCCCTGGCAGGGCGGCCATGGCGCTGAAGTGTTTCACTGCCAGGGCCACGCCCAGTCCGGAGTTCTGCATGCCCACTTCAATGGCCAGGGTGCGGGCGGTTTGCTTGTCCTGTCGCAGCAGTCGGGCAATGCCATAGCCGCTGGCCAGCCCCAGCCCGTTATGGGCCATCACCGCCACCAGTACTGCCAGGCCGGCCTGGGCAATGCGGGCCTGATTCAGGGCCACGATAATGCCGATCACCACCACGATGGCCATCACCGACACCAGCGGGAACACATGACGCAGTGGTGTCAGTTGTTGCTGGAAACGGGTGTTCAGAAAACAGCCCACCACCACCGGTAGCAGAACGATCTGCAGCAGTGACAACAACATGCCGTCCACCGGCACCGGAATGCGCTCGCCCAGATACAGCCAGGTGAGCAGTGGTGTGGCCGCCACGGCGACAAGTGTGGAGGCAAAGGTGATGGCCACGGATAGGGCCACGTTGGCGCGGGCCAGGTAGGCAATGACGTTGGAAGCGGTACCACCGGGGCAGGCCCCCACCAGCACCAGCCCGACCAGAATCTCCTCTGGCAGTTGCAGGGCCGTGCCCACGGCAAAGGCAATCAGTGGCATCAGGCTGTATTGCAGCAGTACGCCGAGGCCGATAATGCCGGGCTGTTTCAACACCCGCTGGAAATCCTCCCAGGTCAGGGATAGCCCCATGCCGAACATGATCAGCATCAGCAGGGGAACGATGGCCGCCTTGCCGCCGGCCAGCAGGGTTGGCTGCCAATACGCCAGCAGGGAGAACAGCACCGCCCAGAGCGGGAACAGTTGGGTCACTCGATGCAGCATGGTGGGCTCGTGTCCGGTAAAAAATGCAGGGTAGCACAGAGACCCGCCTTGGCATTCTGTCGGCCGGTTGTTCTATGCTGCGGCAGGAGCCTCAAGGTCATTCAAGGAGAGCATCATGAGCGGTGTGATCAATCGTGCCGTGGACTATTCGGTCCAGGGCAAGTCCTATCAGGGCCAACTGCTGTATCAACAGGATGCGACCCCCGACCGTGCCCTGCTGATGGCGCCGAACTTTCTCGGTGTCAGCGAAAGGGCCGTGGCCCAGGCAGAAAAGTGCCTGGATGAGAACACGGTGATTTTTATTCTTGACCCCTTTGGGGCCCAGGTACGCCCGGGCACGTTGCAGGAAGCCATGGATGCCATGGCGGCGGCCCGGGCTGACAGTGAGCTGTTGCGACAGGTGTTGCTGGCGGCACTGGCGACGCTACGGGAAGAGGCGGGCGCTCTGGGCGTCGCCGCCGACCGGCTGGCGGTCTTCGGATTCTGTTTCGGCGGGGCCTGTGCCCTGGAGCTGGCCCGCTGCGGCGCCGATGCCCGGGCCTTCATCAGTTTCCACGGTCTGTTGTCCACCCGGCAGCCGGCCACGGCGGCGCCGGTGGGCCCGGTGCTGGTACTCAACGGGGCGGACGATCCCATGGTAACGGCGGAGGATCGGCAGGCCTTCATGGCCGAGATGGATGCGGTGAAGGCGGACTGGACGCTGGTGAACTACGGCGCCACGGTGCACTCATTCACCGACCCCAATGCCAATGTCCCTGGCCGTTCCATGTACAACCCAACGGTGGCCCGCCGTGCCTTTGCCGCCATGGCCGATTTGCTCGACGAAGTACTGGCCTGACGAATACCCGAGTGAACAACAGACATCCCATGAAGGAGAGCCCGGTGCGACCGGTCATTCAGGAAGAGATATCAGGGTGCGGCATTGCCGCGGTGGCTGCGTTGGCCGGTGTTAGCTATGACCAGGCTCGGCAGCAAGCGGCGCGTTTGGACATTTTTGCCGAAGATCGCAGTCTGTGGTCCGACACGGCTTATGTGCGTCGCTTGCTGTCGGAATATGGCCTGCGGGCGGCACCCGATGAGACCCCGTTCAGTGATTGGCAGGCCCTGCCGGATCGAGCCCTGCTGGCCATCAAGTGGCATTTGGAAAACGGTACGCCATTTTGGCACTGGGTGGTGTTTGTGCGTGAAGGCGACGATGCCTTTGTCCTCGATTCGAAAAAGACACTCCGCCATAACGTACGCCGTGACTTCGGACGGATGAAACCGAAATGGTTTATTGCCGTGGGCGCGTAGCGGCTACGCGCAAAAACAGTTACGAGTTGCGAGAAGCGAGTTTCGAAAGGCAAAACCGGGAATGATTATCCGGTTTTCGCAACTCGCAACTCGCTAGCGCCTATACGGTCAGATAACTCTTGATCAGGGTGTCATCCAGCTCGCCCATGTCGCCTTCTGCCACTTTGCTGCCGCGATCCAGAATGGCAAAGCGGTCGGCGGTGGCGCGGGCGAAGTGAAGCTTCTGCTCCACCAGCAAGACGGTGAGGCCTTCTTCCTTGTTCAACGTCTTGATCACCCGGCCGATCATGTCGACGATGTTGGGCTGAATGCCTTCGGTGGGCTCGTCCAGGATCAGCAGCTTCGGGTCCAGTGCCAGGGCACGGCCAATGGCCAGTTGTTGCTGCTGACCACCGGACAGGTCACCACCGCGGCGGTTGCGCATTTCATGCAGTACCGGGAACAGTTCATAAATGCGATCCGGGATTTTCCTGCTGCGGTCGGCGCGGGCCTGCAGGCCGGCTTCCAGATTCTCTTCCACGGTGAGGAGCGGAAAAATCTCCCGGCCCTGGGGCACATAACCAATCCCGGCCCGGGCCCGTTCCTCGGCGGCCTGTTTGGCAAAGTCGGTGCCATCGAATTCGATGCTGCCACTCTTTACCGGCAACAGCCCCATGATGGTTTTCAGCAGGGTGGTCTTGCCTACCCCGTTGCGGCCCATCACGCACAGGCATTCGCCCTGGGTCAGGCCCAGATCCACATCCCAGAGGGTGTGTGACTCGCCGTAGT
>JAKSCQ010000127.1 GCA_022360555.1 Pseudomonadales bacterium | reverse complement strand
TTGTGGGAGAGGGACAGGGAGAGGGGGCAGCAACATTTCAATGACTTACCATTGATTTGACTGTCACGCCCCCTCTCCCCAACCCCTCTCCCGCAAGGGGAGAGGGGCTTAAAGCCTAAAGTGAACAGCATTAAGGTTCATGGTTGCCGTTTTTGCCTTTCGACACTCGCAACTCGTTACTCGCCACTATTATGAAAACATTGTGCAAATCCCCGCTGACGGGTAGCGGCGCGGTACACTGGGATACCGAACCGCTGAACTGACGCCATGGGCATCCGCAACAAACTCTTTCTGATCTTCCTTGCCACCTTCCTGGTACTGACCCTGGCGGCCAGCGGTTTCTATTATCTTTCTTTCGTCCGCAGCCTTCGCACCTATCTGGACGAACGCCAGCAGGCGCAGGTGGAGCGGCTGGCGGATCACCTGGGGACGCTTTATGCCCAGCAGGGAAACTGGCGTTTTCTGCAAGAAGACCCGCGCCGCCTCAAACGGCTCTACTGGCTGGCCGGTGATCGGGACGAAGAGCGTGACAGCCGCGACGGCAAAGGCCGCGACAAGGATGACCACCGCCACCTGCAACTGCTGGATGCCCACAAGCGTCGCCTGCTGGGCCCCCCTGCTCCCCCCAAATTCCGGCTGGAAATTCCCATCGCGTTCAACAACCGGGTGGTGGGTTTCCTGACCTACCCCGACCAGGAAGCCATTCGTGACAAGCTCGACCAGCGCTTCATGGGCCGCCAGCTCCGTTTTGTGGTATGGATGCTGTGTGTCGGCACCGGCCTGTCCCTGCTGGTTTCCTGGCTGCTGGCCCGCCACCTGGTGGCCCCGATTCTGGCACTCAGTCGCTACACCCATGACCTGAAGGAAGGTCACTATGGTGCCCGGCTGACAACCGCCCGCCGGGACGAACTGGGCACCCTGACGCAGCAGGTCAACCAGCTTGCCGAACGGCTGGAACAGGGCCAGCAAGCCCGCCAGCGCTGGTTTTCCGACATTGCCCACGAGCTGCGCACTCCGCTGGCCATCCTCCGCGGTGAACTGGAAGCCATCACCGATGGGGTCAGGCCGCTGACCCCGGAAGCCATCCGCGCCCTGGAAAGCGAAGTGGCCCAGCTCACCCACCTGATCAACGACCTGCACGACCTGGCCCTGGCCGATGGCGGCAACCTGCGTTACCAGTTCCACCGTGTCGATCTCGCCAGCCTGCTGGAAGACACCCTGGAAAGCTATCAGGGTACTTTCGAGCAGCACGGCATCCAGATCCGCAGCGATATCAGCGGCCCGGCACCACTGGATCTGGACCCGATACGTATCCGCCAGTTACTGGACAACCTGCTGCAGAACAGCCTCAAGTACACCGCGGAAAACGGCTCCCTTGAGATCTCGCTCCGGGCCTCTCAGGGTCAGTGGCAACTGGTTCTGCAGGACAGTGCTCCCGGGGTCCCCGATGAGGCCCTGCCGCGCCTGTTCGATCACCTGTACCGGGTGGAAAGCTCACGCAACCGCCGCACCGGCGGTGCTGGACTGGGACTGGCCATCTGCCAGCGGATCGTGGAAGCCCATGGCGGCACCATTGAAGCGGCACACAGTGCGCTGGGCGGCCTACGCATTACCCTTGTCCTGCCACAAGCCGGGAGAACGCCATGAGCCGTATCCTGATTGTTGAAGACGAGCCCAGGCTCTCGCAGCTATTGGCCGACTACCTGCAACATGCCCACTACCAGACCGTGCAGACCGACAGTGCCCGCCAGGCCATGGCGCTGGCCAGAGAGGAAGACTTCCAGGCCATTCTGCTGGACCTGATGCTGCCTGACGGTGACGGCATGGAAGTATGCAAGACCCTTCGCCAGTACAGCGATGTGCCCATCATGATGATCACCGCCCGGGTGGACGAGGTAGACCGGCTGCTGGGCCTGGAACTGGGCGCCGACGACTATATCTGCAAACCGTTCAGCCCCCGGGAGGTGGTCGCCCGCGTCAAGGCCGTGCTGCGCCGGGCCAACCCGGCTCCCGCCGACAACGGGCCCGGCCTGACCCTGGACGAAGAACGCTATGAAGCGGTCATGGGCAGCCGGCGGGTCGCCCTGACCGCCATCGAATTCTCCCTGCTCGCCACCCTGGCCCGTCACCCGGGACACATCTGGTCACGGGACCAGCTCATGGACGAAATCTACCAGGACCACAGAGTGGTCTCCGACCGCACCATCGACAGCCACATCCGCAAACTGCGCCGCAAGCTCAGCGAAGAAGGCCATTCGGACCATGACTGGATTGGTAGTGTCTATGGGGTGGGCTACCGGCTGGAGCAGCCTTGAGTTGCAAGTTTAAAGTGACAAGTTTCAACGCGAACCACTGCTGTCCCCAAAAATAAACGCTGACGCCGCGCCGCCAACTCTTTTCAGAAAAACCGCGCATCGCAGCACAAGCCGGTTAGCAGCGCCCCTTACCGCGTTGAAACTTGCAACTTATGACTTGCCGCTGTTTCTTCCTTTTTTCCTGCATATTCCTTGCATTTTTTCCGCCAATACTGCTCCCAGACATTCACGACGACTCACCGAGTCACAAGGAGCACCTCATGAAAAAACTGGCTATTGTCATTCTCGCTGTTGTCAGCACCTCCGCCTTCGCCATGGGCCCCGGCCACAAGGGCGGGGAGCGCATGGCCGAGCACATGCAGAAGCAACTGGAGCTGACCGACGAGCAGACCGCCCAAATCCAGACGATCTTCACCGAGCAGGGCGAGAAAATGAAAGCGTTGCACGAAGAAACCCGGGAAAAGATCAACGCCGTGCTGACACCGGAACAGCAGGACAAGCTGGCCGAGCTGAAGGAAAAGCGCAAGGAGCGCTGGGAAGAACGCAAGGAAAAATGGATGGAGAAGAAAGGCCAGCGCGGCGAGTAACGCTGCGGGGACTTGTGGGAGCGGCGGAACCGCCGCTCCCACAGTACCGTTACAACAACGCCCGCCGCATATCAGACAGCAACTGGCTCAGATAGGTGGTAAACCGGGCGGCATCCGCCCCGTCAATCACCCTGTGGTCATAGGACAAACTCAACGGCAGCATCAGCCGGGGCTGGAACTGCTGCCCATCCCATACCGGTTGCATGTCGGAACGGCTGACTCCCAGGATTGCCACTTCCGGCCAGTTCACAATGGGCGTGAACGCCGTGCCGCCAATCCCCCCCAGGGAGGAAATGCTGAACGTCCCGCCCTTCATGTCCGCCGGGGTGAGTTTCCGGTTGCGGGCCTTTTCGGCCAGCTCTCCCATTTCCGTGGCAATCTCCTTGAGCCCCTTCTTGTCCGCATCCTTGATCACTGGTACCACCAGGCCATTGGGGGTATCCACGGCGATGCCGATGTTGATGTAATGCTTGCGGATCAGGGCTTCACCACTCTTTTCCAGGGAACTGTTGAAGTTCGGGAATGCCTTTAGCGCCCTGGCACAGGCCGCCACCAGGAACGCCAGCATGGTGAGTTTGATGCCCTCTTTTTCCAGCGCCTTGTTCTGCTGTTTGCGGAAGGCTTCCAGGTCAGTGATATCCGCCATGTCGTGCTGGGTAACATGGGGAATGGTCAGCCAGGAACGGGTCAGGTTCTGGGCGGATACCTTGCGCAGTTTGTTCAGCTCTTCGCGTTCGATCTCGCCGAACTGGCTGAAATCGATATCCGGCAAATCCACCGCCAGGCCCCCGCCGCCAGCCTGGCCCGGCTGGCCCGGCTGGCCATCCAGGCGTTGCTTCACCCAGGCATGGACATCTTCCTTGAGGATACGGTCCCTGGGCCCGGTGGGGCTCACCTGGGCCAGATCCACGCCCATTTCCCGGGCCAGCTTGCGCACCGCCGGGCCGGCATGGACCGCCTTTGACGGTGCCCCTTGCGCCGCTGACGCCGCAGTTTTTTCCGGTGCCTTTTTTTCCGCCGCCGGCGGTGTTGGTGATGGCGCTTTTTCCGATGCCGGAGCCGGTTTGTCGGCCGACCTTTCAGCCTCGTCTGCCTGAGCCGGAGCATTGCCTCCCCCGGCTACGCTCATGGTGAGCAAGGTATCGCCGGTACCGACCTTGTCCCCCACCTTTACGTTGACGCTATCCACCGTGCCGGCCCGGGGGGCAGGGATCTCCAGCGAGGCCTTGTCGGATTCCAGCACCACGATCACCTGTTCTTCTTCCAGGGTATCGCCGGCGGCCACGCTCACTTCGATGATTTCCGCGTCTTCAATATCACCCAGGTCCGGGACGGTGACCGTTTCGCTGCCACCGTCTTCGCCAGGCTCGGACGAGGATGACGGCGACGCTGGCTCGGACTCCGATGAGCTGGCGGCCTCCTCCGTTTCTTCCGGTGCCTTTTCCTGTTCAGTGGTATCGCCACTGTCATCGCTGTCAGCCGCTTCCAGCTCCAGCAGGTCATCTCCTTCCTTGACCCGGTCGCCCACCTTCACCTTGATGGCCGTGACTTTGCCGCCCTGCGGGGCGGGCACTTCCACTGTGGCTTTGTCGGACTCCAGAACCACGATGGTATCTTCAGCGGCGATGGTATCGCCGACCTTCACGCTGATCTCGATGACGTCAACAGGATCACTGCTGCCCACATCGGGAACACGAATCTTGTTATCACTCACACCTGTCTCCTTTTAGTGAGATCACGCACGGGTGCGATCAGTGCATCACCGGATAGGGTTTATCCGTATCGATGCCGTATTTTTCGATGGCCTTCTTGACCGTGGACACCTCCATCTTGCCCTCCTTGCGCAGCGCATTGAGAGCTGCCAACACCACGAAGTAGCGGTCCACTTCGAAGAAATGACGCAGTTTCTGGCGCGAATCGCTGCGGCCAAAACCATCAGTGCCCAGCACGGTATAGGGCGCTGTCACCCAGGGACGAATCTGGTCCGCATAGGCGCGCATGTAGTCGGTGGAGGCGATGATCGGACCATCACGATTTTCCAGGCATTTCTCTACCCAGTTTTTCTCGCGCTCATTCTCCGGGTGGAGCAATTCATCACGGTCCATGCGCAGGCCTTCACGACGCAGTTCGTTGAAGCTGGTGACGCTCCATACATCGGCAGCCACGCCGAAGTCATCACGTAGCAGGTCGGCAGCAGCTTCTACTTCCCGCAGGATGGTGCCGCAACCGAGCAACTGTACACGTGGTGGTTTCTTGGTTTTTGCCTTGCCTTCGCGCAGCAGGTACATGCCGCGACGAATGCCTTCCTCGGCCCCTTCCGGCATGGCACCGTGCACATAGTTTTCGTTCATCAGCGTCAGGTAGTAGAAGACCTTTTCGTTGTCTTCGTACATGCGCTTGAGCCCGTCATGCAGGATGACGGCCAGCTCATAGCTGTAGGTGGGATCGTAGCTGACGCAGTTGGGTACCGTGCTGGCCAGGATGTGGCTGTGGCCGTCCTGATGTTGCAGGCCTTCGCCATTGAGCGTGGTGCGGCCGGCGGTGGCACCGAGCAAAAAGCCCCGCGCCTGACTGTCACCGGCGGCCCAGGCCAGGTCGCCGACCCGCTGGAACCCGAACATGGAGTAGAAGATGTAGAATGGAATCAGGGCGAAGTTGTGCACGCTATAGCTGGTGGCCGCCGCCAGCCAGGCGGACATGGCGCCGGCTTCGTTGATCCCTTCTTCCAGAATGCGCCCCTTCTTATCTTCGCGGTAGTACATGACCTGGCCGGCATCTTCCGGCTTGTATTTCTGTCCACCGGACGAATAAATGCCAAGCTGACGAAACAGGCCTTCCATGCCAAAGGTGCGTGCCTCGTCCGGCACGATGGGTACAACCCGGTCACCGATCTGCTTGTCCTTGATCAGGGCGCTCATCATGCGCACAAACGCCATGGTGGTGGAGATTTCCCGGTCACCGCTGCCTTCCAGGAAGCTGGCGAAGATATCCAGCCCTGGCAGCGTAAGCCCCTGGCTGGCCTGCTGACGCCGGACCGGCATGTAGCCGCCCAGCTTGTCGCGCTGCTCCTTCATGTAACGCAATTCCGCCGAGTCTTCCGCCGGGCGGTAATAGGGCACATCCTTGAGTTGTTCGTCGGAGAACGGCATGTCGAAGCGGTCGCGGAATTCCTTGAGGCTGTCCAGATCCAGCTTCTTCATCTGGTGGGCCTTGTTCACCGCTTCACCGGCACCGGTGGCATAGCCCTTCACGGTCTTGGCCAGGATCACCGTGGGCCGGCCGGTGTGGTTGACTGCCTCGTGATAGGCGGCATACACCTTGAACGGATCGTGCCCGCCCCGGTTCAGGCGGTACACGTCTTCGTCGGACATGTGTTCCACCAGTTTCTTGAGTTCCGGGTATTCGCCGAAGAAGTGCTCGCGGGTATAGGCCCCACCATTCTTCTTGTAGGCCTGGTATTCACCGTCCACGCACTCTTCCATGCGGCGGCGCAGCAGGCCCTGGCTGTCCCGTTCCAGCAGCGGGTCCCACAGGCGGCCCCAGATCACCTTGATGACATTCCAGCCGGCACCACGGAACACGCCTTCCAGTTCCTGGATAATCTTGCCGTTGCCGCGTACCGGGCCATCCAGACGCTGCAGATTGCAGTTGACCACGAACACCAGGTTGTCCAGTTGTTCACGGCCCGCCAGGGCCAGGGCACCGAGGGATTCCGGCTCGTCCATCTCGCCGTCCCCCAGGAAAGCCCAGACCTTGCGATTGTCCTGGGGAATCAGTTCCCGATTCTGCAGGTACTTCATGATATGGGCCTGGTAGATGGCCTGGATCGGCCCCAGCCCCATGGACACGGTGGGGAACTGCCAGAAATCCGGCATCAGCCAGGGGTGCGGGTAGGAGGACAGGCCCTTGCCGTCCACCTCGCGGCGGAAATTGTCCAATTGCTCTTCACTGATCCGCCCTTCCAGGTAGGCCCGGGCATAAATGCCCGGTGCGGAGTGGCCCTGAAAGAACACCAGATCGCCTTCGTTGTCGTCGTTGGGCGCCCGGAAAAAATGGTTGAAGCCCACATCGTAGAGAGTGGCGGATGAGGCGAAGGAGGCGATGTGCCCGCCCAACTCGTCATCGTTCATGTTGGCCCGCATCACCGTGGCCAGGGCATTCCAGCGAATCAGGGAGCGGATACGACGCTCCATGTAGATGTCGCCGGGGATCGGCGCTTCGTCCTGGGGGGGGATGGTGTTGAGGTAAGGGGTGTTGAGGTGGGTGCGGTAAACGCCCTGCTCCTGGGCTTCGTTGGTTATGACATCCAGCAGCCAGGCGGCCCGCTCCGGCCCTTCCCGCTCGACCACCGATTCCAGGGCTTCCAGCCACTCCCGGGTTTCCTCGGAATCGATATCATCAAAGAAACTTCTTTTCTGCATGGGCTTGCGTCCTTTTTCGCGTTGCCGGGCGGCCCCGCAGGATCACTGCAGCACCGCAACAAATCTGCCCAAAGGGTGGTTGGGCACGAGGCTAGACCTCGCATCAGCGGGTTGAAACAACCCACTTTCATACTAGCGGCAATGACCGACCGGTCAAATGACGATATGCATCATTTCCCTGTCAGGGTCGGACTGGATTTTGCGCTATCCATAGCATGACACCGGCGACCTGGGGACAAAATCCGACCAACGTCGAGTTAGCGACAGGCACCACCGAAGCCCCCGGAGCCGTTGGAGCTTTGCTCGCAAAGCGAAGGGCTGGATCAAGTCCGGCGTCCTCTGAAACCTTCGCTTTGCGAGCAAAGCTCCAACGGCGCCAACGGTTAACGGTTCCGGTAAAGCCCTGTTAGGCCACGATGATCCAGATCGCTGCCAGGATCAGCCAGATGGCCACGCAGCGCAGCAGCAACCCCTGCATGGACTCCAGCTCGTCCAACGCCGACGGGAACGCACCGTCCGACATTTGCACATCCTCCAGGGCAACCTTCACCACGGCCAGCAACTGCTCGCCCTGCTGGTCCGGGTTCGCCCACTGCCCTCGCATTTTGTCCATCACGGCAGTGAAATCACCGGCCAGGGCCATGCTCAGCACCAGCAGTTTGCGCCCTGGCCAGCACAGTAGCTGGTCCAGTGTTGTCTGCCAGCCGGCGTCTTGTTGCGCCAGGTTCAACCAGGCCCGGTTCAGCACCACCAGAAAGGCCGCGCCGGGGCCCAGCACCACCAGCCAGAAGATGGCAACGAACAGTTGCTGTTCACGCTCCAGAATGGTCTGTGACAGGGCCTGATGGTAATCGCCCTGCCCCGGGGTGCCAGTGACGGCAAATTCGTCCTGCGCCAGGGCCGCAAAGCCGTCCGGGTCGTTCATGCGCCCGCGCACCAGCAGCTCATCCACATGACGGAATTCGCTCTGCCCCCCCACCAGCCAAAGCATCAGGGCAATCCCCAGCGCCAGCAGCACCAGTTGCCCCCAGAATCCGCCCAGCCAGCATTCCAGCACCATGAACACCCCTGCCGGCAGCGCCACCGCCAGCCACCAGAGCCATTGCCCGGCCCCGGTACGGTTGCCCCACTGCTTCAGCCAGGCACGGTGACGCTGGCCGTCCACCAGCCAGTGCGGCCAGCTTATGTCCAGCCGGCGCAGGCCGAGCACTACGATCAGCACCAGAAATTTCATGCCATTTCCTCCTTGAACAGGCTAGCCGGGAGATTCCCCAAAACGTTCCAGCCTTATGATTCGCTGTTGGAGCTTTGCTCGCAAAGCGAAGGGTTGGAGCAGGCCCGGCGCCCTCTGAAACCTTCGCTTTGCGAGCAAAGCTCCAACGGCCAGCAACGTCCTGGTTTGCCGAACCTAGCAGGCAGCCAGACGTTTGCGATAATACGCCCAGTCAAAGGCGGGGCCGGGGTCGGTTTTCCTGCCGGGGGCAATGTGTTCATGGCCGGTAATACGGGCATCGGTAATGCCCGGATAGTGCTGCTGGAGCAGCCCGGTAAGCATCACCAGGGTGTCGTACTGGTCCGGCTCGTAGGGAATATCGTCCGCCCCTTCCAGCTCGATGCCGATGGCGTAGTCATTGCAGTTGTCCCGCCCCTGAAAGGACGACACCCCGGCATGCCAGGCACGCTGATGACAGTCCACGAATTGCATCAGTGTACCGTCACGCCGGATGAGAAAATGCGCGGACACGGTCAACTGGTGAATCTCGCGAAAATAGGGATGCGCCTGCGGATCAAGGCGGTTGCAGAAAAGCGCTTCGATATGGGGGCCTCCGAACTGCCCGGGGGGCAAGCTGATGTTGTGGATCACCAGCAGGGAAATATCGTCGGGGTCGGGGCGAGCGTTGAAATTGGGAGAGGGGCACCACTGTGCCTGGTCAACCCGATGTGCGGTCAGGGTGAGCACCCGCGCAAGCTCCTTTTTCGGACAAATGGCCCTGCGCGCGGTGCCCGGTCAGTGCTGAGCGTTGGACTGCATGCGCCGCAGGTCGCCGATGACGGCTTCCAGGGCCCGATCGAACAGGGCGCCTTCCTCAATGAGTTTAACAGTCCCCTTATGCAGGGCAACGGCCAGGGAGTGAGCGGTAAATTCTTCCACCTTGATACCCCGGCGGTTGGTGAACACCATCTTCACCCCGGTGCGGATGTTGGCGGCCAGCTTGGCACGGCGGGGTGCTTCGCCGTCCATGATTTCGATCCATTGCCCTGGCGATAGCTGGGCGGCCTTTTTGACCAGGAAATGGCTTTCCGGCAGTTCCGCTTCCTGTTCCGGCTGTGCCTCGGGTGCCGGCTGTTCCGGCGCCACGGCCACGCGTTCGGTTTCCAGCCCCTTGAGCAGTTGCTGGTGCACGTCACGAAAACGTACCAGCAGTTGCCGGGCTTCCGCCTCGTCATAACTGATCTGGGCCAGCCCGGCATGCAGGGTCTTCAGCAGCTTGGGGCTCAGCGCCTTGAGTTTTTCCAGGGCGGCCTGATCGCGGTGCGGCAGCACACTCCAGACCACGGCATCCACTACCTTGACTTGTTGCTGCCAGACGGTGCTGTTTTCCCCTTCGCGCAGCCAGGTCAGATACAGTACCTGCTGCCAGCCCTGGCGCAGCAGGCGGACCACCACGTCCGGCAGTTCGCGGCCGGCCATGCGCTGGTCCAGCACCGCCACCACGGCCTGGCGGGCCTGTTCGGCCCGGACCTTGCCTTCTTCCGCTTCGCGGACCCGTTGCTCCACCCGTTCGGAGCGGGTTTTCTGGCTGTCGAAATACTCCTGGAATTCCTGCAACAGAGAGGCGAACAGGCCGGCATCGTCTTCGAAGTCGTCGATAACACGGTGCACGGCGTGATTGATCTTCTGGTACAGGTCATCCTGGATGCCCTGCTGGGGGTCCCACTGGGTCCCTGCCCGCGCCAGCATGTTGAGTAGCTGACGGGCTTCGTGGTTGTCGTTGCTGAAGAAGCTCTTGTCGGCAATGGCCACCTTCAGCAACGGGATCTGCAGACGACCGATCAGCGCCTTGATTTCGGAGGGCAGTCCTTCGTCATCAAGAATGAAATCGAACAGCAGGGACACCAGGTTGATGACATCATCATCCGCCTGATCCAGGGCATGGATGGCTTCGCCGTGTTCGTTGTCCAGCAGCTCGGAGAGGTCGTCCTTCAGGCTGGCCCGGTCCTCGCCCTTTTCTCCCAGGCTGCGCTCGACGCGCTGCAGGCGGTTGAGCACGCTCAGCAGGTCGTCGGAACTGACCTGGTGGACGGACGCCGAGTTGGCCACCGGCGCGCCGTTCATATAAGGCACGCCGTCTTGCATGACGGCCATGGACGCCGCGGCATTCATGGCCTCCATACCCACGGCACCGGACGGCATGTCGCCGGAAGCGCCCCCCCCTTGCATGCCGCGCATGGTAACAAGCAGTTCCTGCAGCAAACCGAACATCTGGTCGTTGCCGCCGCCCATGGCGCCACCGGTCTGGCCTCCGGACAACATGTCGCCCACCGGGTTGGCCAGGGAGCGACTGCCGGGCTTGCGTACCGGTGCGATGGGGGCGGACTTCATATCCGGCAGCACTCCGCCATCAATCAGCACCTTGTTGGCTTCGCTGACCAAATAGCCGGTTTCGGCCATGACTTCGCGTTCGAACAGCTTGAGGATGATCAGGCGAGCCTTGATGTCCAGAGACAGGCGCTCCAGCCCTTCATTGAAGCAGGCCACCAGTTGGCGCGGCTCCAGGGGGTTGTCCTTTTCACTCAGCTCCACCTTGCCTTCCAGCAGGTATTCCAGGCGATGACCCAGCACCTTGAGCTGCTCATCACAGCCATTGCGGGCCCGGCGCGCCATGTTGTCCAGCGCCACCGAAGTTTCCAGTTCGTCTTCGTTGACCAGGGTCAGGGAATCGAGATCCACCGGCTCATCAAGCGATGTCTCTGGGAATGCCTTCTGTCCAATTTGCTGAAACAGGTTGACCAAGGCCTGCTTGAAGCCCGTCTGCAGCCCGGCCCGCTGGATGCGCAGCTCGCGCATGGCATCGAAATACCGTTCCCGCTCGGCGTCGGTTTCCTTTTCGGAAAGGTCAAACAGGGCGTCGTCGGCACCGTCCAGCATGTCCTCCAAGTACGAGGAGGCCAGCGAGACAAAGCGATCACGCACTTTCTCGATGGGCCGCGGCAGACTGGATGCGGCGGATTTACCGGAGACGGGTTTTAACTGGGTCACCCTGGCCATGATTCCCCCAGAATGCCGACAGGCATTCATTCCAAATCGGGACGATAGTTTTAATACCTTACTACGCTAACACACAGCAATAGTAAGAATTTTGAACTAGTTGGCAACTGAGCCATAGGTATGTGAGCGGTTACATACAATCAGCAAGCTTTCACTACCCGCGAAATTCCCATAGCCTAAGGCTTTTCGGGGAAATGGACGATAGCCATGGAGCAAACCGTTACCATACTTAAACAGATCAGCGGCATTCTGTGGGGATGGCCGGCACTGATCCTGATCGCCGGCACCGGTATCTATCTCACGCTGGTCCTGCGTTTCCTTCCGTTACGTCATCTTGGTTTCGGCTTTCGCCAGATGCTTGGGCCGCAGCATGGGGTCGGCACCATTGGCGCCAGCGCGGCCCTCGCCACCTCGCTGTCCGCGACCATCGGCACGGGGAATATAGTTGGCGTGGCCACCGCCATCCATTCCGGCGGCCCCGGCGCCCTGGTGTGGATGTGGCTGATCGCCCTGGTCGGCATGGCTACCAAATACGCCGAAGCGGTACTGGCAGTCCAGTATCGGGAAAAGGATGCCAGAGGCCAGTATGTGGGTGGCCCCATGTACTACATCAAGAATGGCCTGGGCAGTAACTGGAAATGGCTCGCCATCGCCTTTGCCATCTTCGGCATGCTTGCCGGGTTCGGCATCGGCAACAGTGTGCAGGCCAACTCCGTGGCCCACGGCCTGAATGACAGTTTCGGTCTGCCCACCTGGATCACCGGGGTGGTGCTTGCCGTCCTGGTAGGCCTGGTGGTATTGGGCGGGATCAAGCGTATCGCCACCGTGGCGACCTTCATCGTTCCCTTCATGGCACTGGCTTACCTGCTGGCAGGCCTGATCGTGCTGGTGGATCATGCCTCGGCTGTCCCCGCGGCCATCGCCCTGTGCTTTGAAAGCGCCTTCACCGGCACAGCAGCAGCAGGCGGCTTCGCGGGTGCCCTGGTCAAGGAAGCCATCCGCTTCGGTATTGCCCGCGGCATTTTCTCCAACGAAGCCGGGCTCGGCAGCGCTCCCATCGCCCATGCCTCCGCCAACACGGATCACCCCGCCCGCCAGGGGTCGATTGCCATGCTCGGCACCTTTATCGACACCATCATTGTCTGCTCGATCACCGGCCTGGCCATTGTTTCCAGCGGTGCCTGGACCAGCGGCGAAGAAGGCGCCCCGCTGTCAGCGTTGGCCTTCTCCACCACCTTCGGGGATTTCGGTAACATCATTGTCGCCTGCGGCCTGGCTGTTTTCGCCTTCACCACCCTGCTGGGCTGGAGCCTCTACAGCGAACGCTGCACCCAATTCCTGTTCGGCCCTAAAGCCGTTACCCCCTTCCGGGTTGTCTGGGTTCTGGCGGTGCCACTGGGCGCCATCGTCAGCCTCAATTTTGTCTGGGCGCTGGCCGACATCATGAATATCCTGATGGCCATCCCCAACCTGATCGCCCTGCTGCTGCTCTCCCCCGTGGTGGTGAAACTCAGCCGCGAGTTCTTCAACAACCCGTCACGGCAGGATTGACGACAGGCCAACCACACGGCAAAGTCACGGCGCGGGCCCACCCGCGCCTCGTGACACCCCTGAATGCCGAGACAACCCATGAGCCTCACCCTGCCCGACTACGTCCGTGACGATATCCAGCGCAACGTGGCCTTCGCCCTGGAAGAAGACATCCGCGATGGCGACATTACCGCCCAACTGATTGATGCGGACAGCGAAAGCACCGCCACCATCATTACCCGCGAAGACGCGGTCATGTGCGGCGCACCGTGGGCAAACGAGGTCTTTCAACAACTGGGAGGAGTGGATCTTGAGTGGCATGCCGCCGAAGGCGACCGGCTCGCGGCGGACACCATTCTGTGCACGCTCAAGGGAAATACCCGCAATATCCTTACCGGTGAGCGCACCGCCCTGAACTTCCTGCAAACCCTGATGGGCACCGCCACCACCGCCAGGCAATACGCCGACGCCGTCGCAGGCAGCAATGTCACCATCCTGGATACCCGCAAAACCCTGCCGGGCCTGCGAGCAGCACAAAAGTATGCCGTGCTGTGCGGCGGCTGCCAGAACCACCGAATCGGGCTTTACGATGCGTTTCTGATCAAGGAAAACCACGTGGCCGCCTGTGGCGGGATTACCGCGGCTATTGAGCGGGCACGGGCACTGGCGCCGGAAAAGAAGATCATTGTGGAAGTGGAAACGCTGGAGGAATTGCAGGAGGCCACCAAACTCAGGCCCGACCAGATCATGCTGGACAACTTCCACCCTGAGATGCTCAACACTATCGGCCAGATGAATGTAGCGTCCGCCCTGGAAGTCTCAGGAAATCTGACGGTAAAAGATGCCCACGCACTGCCTGACACTCGCACATGGTATTTATCGTCTGGTGCTCTAACCAAACACGTTCGGGCCACCGACCTGTCCTTGCGCCTTTCACTCTGATTGAATCTGATCAAAATAACAACAAACGCGAAGCAATTCCTATATCTGCCATGCATACTGCATAACTGAGACTAAATTCTCCCCCAAATACGGGAAAGACGGAACACAAACACCTACCCCGGATAACAGCAACAGCACCACCTCAACGCCTTGGCCAGCCCGCTACACAACAAAAAAGCCCCAGCAAGTTAGCCGGGGCTTTTTGACGCTAACCTGAAGTCAGGCAGCTTTATGAGGTTCTGCTATTAGCAGCCTGCAGGCACATAAGCCGTTTTCCAGGAAGGTGCAGCACCGGCAGCAGCAACACAAGTCCAAGTACCATCAGCAGCACGAGTCAGAGTGATGGTGGAACCTTGAATGGCTGAGCTAGCATCACCACCCAGAGTTGCAGCAACATCACCCACACCGGTGTTATTCACGGTAACGGTGGGAGTACCGCCATTGATCAGGTTGGAGTTAGTGAAACCCAGGTCAGTCTGAACGTTCAGACCACTCGGATCATTACCACGCATCAGGTTTTCTTCGATAGCGGTTTTCAGCGCAGCCACTTCACCCAGAACACGGTTAACCTGGGAGCGCGCGATGTAATCTTGATACTGCGGGATCGCGATGGCAGCCAGGATACCGATAATGGCCACAACGATCATCAGTTCGATAAGGGTGAAACCCTGTTGCATTTGCTTCTTCATGTTGTCTCTCCAATACACTGGCAAATTTTGTTTTGAGCCCACCCTTGGCGAGCATCTGCCTCACCTGATGCACATAGCGGGCCAACTTTGATTCTAATAGCATTGTCGTAGTCCAACACCCTGTCATTTGGGGGAGAGCCGCCCGTTCGCCCCATCTACCGGCTACCCGAATACCACCATTTCACGGTTATTCCGGCAGCCCCACCTGACCCTGACTGTCAGACAGCGACACAATTTGTCACCGACACCCCGGCCCCGTCACAAGCTGAACATTTAAGTTAACTTATTGTGGCAAGGCACTGATTTTCCGACACCCGGGCTTCCCTCTCCCCCCAGCAAACGGTATGTTACGAAGAAAGTGTTGGGTAAACCGACCATACTAAGCATAAACAAGCAGGTTGCCATGACGACTCAGACAGCCAATTTCAGCGGCCTCCCTCGTCGCCTGATCCACTTGGAGCTGCTCACCCCGGAACAGGCCCAGGGTGCATTAAAAGATGCTCGAGAAAATCGCGTCAGCCTTGTTCACCAGCTGGTAAACAGTGGCATGGTGGCGGCGAATGCAGTGGCCGTGGCGGTAGCCGAAGAGTTCGGCGACCCAATCCTGGACTTGAGCGCCTTTCAGCGTGACAGCCTGATCAAGGATCTGGTCGACCCAAAGCTGATCACCAAACATCATGTACTCCCGCTGTTTCGTCGCGGCAGCCGGCTTTTCGTCGCGGTCTCCGACCCAACCAACCTGCCGGCCCTTGAGGAAATCCGGTTCAACACCGGGCTCAATGTGGAAACGGTCGTTGTCGAAGAAGACAAACTGACCCAATGGATTGAGCAGCAGGAATCAGAAGCGGAAGAGAGCGCTTTTGACGACCTGGATGACGGCCTTGACGATCTGGATGTCAGTGGTGGAGAAGAAACCGCCAAGGATGAAACCCAGTCCGGGTCAGATGATGCCCCCATCGTGCGCTTCGTCAATAAGCTGTTGCTTGATGCCATCAAAAGCGGAGCATCGGATCTGCATTTTGAGCCCTACGAGAAATCCTACCGGGTCAGGTTCCGCCAGGATGGCATCCTGCAGCCGGTGTCCAAGCCCCCGCTGAATATCGCCAGTAAGCTTGCCGCTCGCCTCAAGGTCATGGCGAGACTGGATATTTCCGAGCGCAGGGTGCCGCAGGATGGTCGCATCAAGCTGAAGATTTCCAAGAGCCGGGCTATCGATTTTCGGGTAAACACCTGTCCGACCCTGTTCGGCGAAAAAATCGTGCTCCGGATTCTCGATCCCGAATCCGCCAAAATGGGTATTGATGCGCTTGGATACGAAGACGGCCAGAAAAAGCTCTATATGGACGCCCTTCACAAACCCCAGGGGATGATTCTGGTAACCGGTCCCACCGGTTCCGGCAAAACCGTATCCCTATATACTGGTGTCAACATTCTCAACACTCCAGAACGCAACATTTCCACGGCCGAGGACCCAGTAGAAATCAACCTTGACGGGATCAACCAGGTAAACGTAAACCCCAAACAGGGCATGGATTTCGCCTCTGCCCTCCGTGCTTTTCTGCGACAGGATCCGGACGTCATTCTTGTCGGCGAAATCCGGGATCTTGAGACGGCCAACATCGCAATCAAGGCCGCCCAGACCGGCCATCTTGTACTATCCACACTGCACACCAACAGCGCTCCCGAAACTCTGACTCGTCTGCGCAATATGGGAGTTCCGTCCTTCAATATTGCCACCTCCGTCATTCTGATCATCGCACAGCGTCTGGCACGCCGGCTCTGCGAAAACTGCAAGGAGCCGCAAGATATCCCCAAACAATCCCTGCTTGAGATGGGTTTCACGGAAGAGGATATTGATTCAGGCTTTACTGTTTACGGCCCGAAAGGGTGTGAAAAATGCAAAAAAGGCTATAAAGGGCGTGTGGGGGTCTACGAGGTCGTCAAAATCACTGACGGAATCGCCCGTATTATCATGGAAGAGGGGAACTCCATCCAAATCGGAGACCAGTGCCGCAAGGAAGGCTTCAATGACTTGCATCGCTCTGGTTTGGTAAAAGTCATGCACGGCGTAACCAGCCTTGAAGAAGTCAACCGTGTCACCAGCGGACATTAATTATGGCGACAAAAGCAGCAACAGAAAAAAATGCCACCTTTGTTTATGAGGGAGTCGACCGCAAAGGCTCCAAGATAAAAGGGGAAATCACAGGCAAGGGGCCGGCGCTGGTTCGCGCCGAACTGCGCCGACAAGGCATTAACGCAAAAAAGGTCACGAAGAAGCGCGAGGTATCCCTAGGGGGCAAGAAAAAAATCAAACCCTTGGATATCGCGATATTCACGCGCCAGATGGCAACAATGATGAAAGCCGGTGTCCCTCTTGTTCAGGCGTTCGAGATCGTTGCCGATGGGCTCGATAACCCTTCAATGAAAGACCTTGTTATGAAAATCAAGGCGGATGTAGAAGGCGGCAGCAATTTTGCCGGGGCCCTGAAAAAACACCCCCATCAGTTCGATGACCTTTACTGCAGCTTGATTGATGCTGGTGAGCAGTCTGGTGCGTTGGAGACCATGCTTGATCGAGTTGCCATCTATAAAGAAAAAAGTGAAGCTCTTAAACAAAAAATCAAAAAGGCAATGAAATACCCAGCAACAGTGGTGGCAGCTGCAATCATTGTGACTGCTATCCTGCTGCTAAAAGTAGTACCGGTATTTGAAGGGCTTTTTCAGGGTTTTGGGGCAGAACTACCAGCCTTTACACAGTTTGTCATTGGCATCTCAGAGGGCCTGCAAAACAACTTCGTCACTATCTTGCTAAGTATCATAATCGTTTCTGTCGCTTTCGTTGAAACCCGCAAACGATCAAAGGCTTTCAGGGATATGCTTGACAGGCTCATTCTCAAACTTCCCATCGTCGGTGATCTGGCCTTCAAATCAACCATCGCCCGGTATGCCCGGACTTTGTCAACCACATTCGCCGCTGGCGTGCCGCTTATTGATGCGCTGGATGCCTGTGCAGGAGCCACAGGCAACGTGGTGTATCGCAATGCCGTTTTGAAAGTAAAAGAAGATGTTGCTACCGGGCAACAGCTTCAATTTGCCATGCGCAGCACGGGCGTTTTCCCTGCCATGGCTCTACAAATGACAGCCATTGGCGAAGAATCCGGTGCGCTTGATGCAATGCTGGAAAAAGTGGCTATTTATTATGAAGACGAAGTGGACAATGCCGTTGATGGCCTAACCAGCATGATGGAACCCTTGATCATGGCAGTTCTGGGCGTTCTGATTGGCGGCCTGATTATTGCCATGTACCTGCCAATCTTCCAGATGGGTCAAGTCGTAGGATAAAGAATGTTTCAGGAAGTTCATTCGCTACTTTCATCAAGCCCAACCTTGGTGGTTGGGCTTTGTGTTTTTCTGGGGCTGCTGGTTGGCAGTTTTCTCAATGTGGTGATTCACCGGATGCCGGTGATGATGGAACGGGGCTGGAAGCAGGAGGCGCGGGAGATTCTTGAGCTGCCGGCCGAAGATGATGGCGGGGTTTTCAATCTCGTGACACCGCGCTCACGATGCCCCAAGTGCGGCCATGCCATTGCCTGGTATGAGAATATTCCTGTTGTCAGCTGGCTGGTTCTGAAAGGTAAATGCCGGGGCTGCGGCACGCCGATCAGCAAGCGCTACCCCATTATCGAAATCGCCAGTGCGGTGCTGGCCGGGCTGTGTGCCTGGCAGTTTGGTTATGGCTGGTGGCTGGTTTTCACCCTGTTTGCCACCTGGACGCTGCTGGCCGCGGGCATGATTGATGCGGACACCACTCTACTGCCGGATGACCTGAACTATCCGCTGCTGTGGGCCGGCTTGCTGGCTGCCTTACTGGGTATCTCACCCGTGTCACTGCCGGATGCGGTGATCGGCGCCATGGCTGGCTATCTGTCGCTATGGAGCATCTACTGGCTGTTCAAGCTGCTCACCGGCAAGGAAGGCATGGGCTATGGCGATTTCAAGTTGCTCGCCGCGCTGGGCGCCTGGGTGGGCTGGCAGTATCTGCCGCTGATTATCCTGCTGTCTTCCGTCGTGGGCCTGGTATTCACTCTCCTGGCCATGCTCTTTGGTGGCGAAAAGCGCACCCAGATTCCTTTTGGCCCCTATCTTGCTGCCGCTGGCTGGATTGCATTGCTGTGGGGCGATACCATCGTCAGCTCGTACCTTGGGATGTTTAAAATCAGTTGACAATGAACAGTTGATAATTGACAGCTAAAAAGCAAAACCCAAAGCCTGGGCGGGTTTGAGCTTTCGCTGTCAACTGTCCACTATCAACTGTCAACTCTTCCCCGGCCATTGCATCAAAGCCACCCGTTAATTGCCCTGTTTTAAATTCGGAGTTTCACCATGTTCGTAGTCGGCCTGACTGGCGGCATTGGTAGCGGCAAGAGTGCCGCTACGGACTATCTGGCCCGGCTGGGCATTACTATCGTGGACGCCGATCTGGCCGCCCGGGTTGTGGTCGAGCCCGGCCAGCCGGCGCTCAAGGCGATTGCGGAGCGCTTTGGCGATCACGTCATCGCCAGTGATGGCACCCTGGATCGTCGCGCCCTGCGCGAGATCGTTTTTGCTGATGGCGATGCCCTCAAGGCACTGGAGGCCATCACCCATCCGGCCATTGGCGAAGAGCTGCGTCGGCAGATTGCCGCCAGCCAGTCACCCTACACGGTGCTGGTTTCTCCACTGCTGCTGGAGACCTCCCAGAAGGCGCTGGTAAATCGTGTCCTGGTTATTGATGCCCCTGCCGAATTGCAGGTGAAGCGCACCATGGCGCGCGACCATGTGCCCGAAGAGCAGGTTGCCGCTATCATGAAAGCCCAGCTTGAACGGACCAAGCGACTGGATCAGGCGGATGATGTTGTCGAGAACCATGGGTCTCTGGAAGCTCTCCACGAGCAGCTTGATGTGCTTCACAAGCATTATCTTGCTCTGGCGGATAATCATTCGTAGGGTGGAAATGCTTCAGGGCATCTCCACCATCCCGAACAGCGGCGGGTATTGGCTCACGCCAAAGCGCAGCTAACGCACGAAGTGCGGCGCGCAGCGAGTCATTTCCGCCCTACGATACTGACGCCTGACGCCTGACGCCTGACGCCTGACGCCTGACGCCAAAAGCGTTAAGATCCAGCCTTTCGCTGTCCACTATCAACTGTCACCGGCCTCTCATGACTGACAACACCACACGCACCTACCCGTGCCCCCAGTGCAAGAGCCTGACCCGGTTCGATAACAACCCCTGGCGCCCCTTCTGCAGTGAGCGGTGCAAATTGATTGACCTGGGGGACTGGGCATCGGAGCGTCACGCCATTCCCGGCGACCCGGAAGGGCTGCCCGATGCGGATTTCGAGGAATAGATTACCGGGACCGTGTTGGAGGCCTGCGTGCAAGACGCAAGCCGCCACAATCCGGGCTCTTCGCTTTGCGAGCAAAGCTCCAACGGTGGACGGTAGGCAATAGGTGCTATGCCCCTGCAGGCCAGAATGCCCGGATGCCCGCCACACCAACTGCGCCGTGCTGCCGCGCCTTGGTCAGATCCCCCGGCCCAACTCCGCCCAGCATATAGCACGCCAGAGGCAGGCCTGTGGCCCATTGCCCAGCGGTTTCCCAGCCCAGGGCCGGTTGATCGGGGTGCGTGGTGGTGGGATTGACGGGCGAGATCAGGGCGCTGTCCAGGCCCAGCCTGACCGCTTTCTCCAGCGCCTGCTGGTCATGACAGGCTGCCGAGACTACTCCGGCAAAGGCCGGACGCCCCTCGCAATCCGCTAATACACTGGCTGGCAGGTGGAGACCAAATACGCCATCGGGCAGGCCACCGACCAAACCAGCGGGAGAATCCGCACGCAGCCACACGCGGATATCGTGCCTGGCACAAACCTCCAGAATGCGATCCCGTTCTGGATGCTGGCTCCAGTTACGCAGATAGAGCCCTGTACGGGCAGCATCCAGGCCCTGAATCCTCGCCATAAGCGTCTCCGGATCCTGGGCCTCGGGAGCGATGGCCAGGCAAGGCGGCAAGGAAATGGCGGTCACCACAGGCCGGTTGGCCGCCGGGAAATTCAGCTCCGCCAACTCACCGGGAGCAAACCAGGCAACCTGCTGCCCCTCCTGGCCCTCCGGCACTCCCCGCCAGGCCGTCACATCCCGAAAATGGAGAGTGACGTGGATGTCCTCGTACTGGTGGGCAATGGTCATGAACGGCGACGACAACGCCTCCTCCATGGCCAGCTCCTCATGAAGCTCGCGGGCCAGGGCATCGGCCAGGGGCTCGCCCGGCTCCACCTTGCCACCGGGAAATTCCCAGCGACCGCCCTGGTGCTTGTGATCGGGGCGTTTGCTCAGGCAGATACGACCGTCTTCACCGCGGATAATGGCGGCGACGACGGTGATGGCAGGGGTGGGTGTTGCTGGCATGGGCGTTTTCCAGTGCCTGCAGGAGGCTGCTTGCAGCCGAACCGCTTGGTGCGGGAATCAATCAGCGGGGTTCGCTTGCAAGCAAGCTCCTACAGCGATGTGTTTTGCGTGTTGCGTTCAATTATGTGCGGTATTCCGCATTGATCTTCACGTAATCGTAGCTGAAATCGCAGGTCCAGACGGTGCATTCGGCATCACCGGCGGCCAGATCCGCGCGAATGGCGATGTCGGATTTGGCCATGACCGCCGCCCCTTCCGCTTCTTGATAGCTGTCGGCCACGCCGCCCTGCTCCACCAGCAACAAGTCATCGAGCCACACGTTGACCTTGTCCACATTCAGGCTGGCGATGGGCGCACGCCCGATGGCGGCCAGAATCCGCCCCCAGTTCGGGTCCGAGGCAAACAGGGCCGTCTTGACCAGCGGCGAATGGGCAATGGTTTCCGCCACGGCACGGGCATCCTGCTCGCTGGCAGCCCCGGTCACGGTAATTTCCACAAACTTGGTGGCGCCTTCGCCATCACGGACCAGCGCCTGGGCCAGCTCCACAAACACCTCTCCCAGCGCCTCGTAGAGTACCTTGCTGTGATCATCCAGCGCGGTGATCTCTGGCATCTGCGCCTTTGCAGTGCTGATCAGCATGCAGGCGTCATTGGTGGAGGTATCGCCATCCACCGTGACCCGGTTGAAGGACTTGTCCGCCAGCGCTTTCACCCACTGATCCAGCAATGGCTTGGCAATGGGCGCATCGGTGGCGATATACCCCAGCATGGTGGCCATGTTTGGCTTGATCATGCCGGAGCCTTTGGACATGCCGGTAACGGTCACCGGCACGCCACCGATTTCCACCCGGCGACTGGCCACCTTGGGATAGGTATCGGTGGTCATGATCCCTTCCGACGCCCTGCCCCAGTGATGTTCATCCAGTTCATTCAGGGCCTGGGGTAACCCCTTGGCAAAAGCCTCCAGGGGAAACTGCTCGCCGATTACACCGGTGGAATACGGCAGGATTTCTTCCTCGGAGCAACCCGCCGCTTGCGCCAGCAGGCGACAGCTTGCCAGGCAGTTTTCCATTCCTTTTTTACCGGTGCCTGCATTGGCGTAACCGGTATTGATCATCAGGTATTTGGGAGTAGCGGCATGCAGCCGCTCTCTCGCCACCTGCACCGGTGCAGCACAGAAACGGTTAAGGGTGAACACACCACTGACTCGCGCCCCTTCTGCCAGCTCCAGTACCACCAGGTCCTTGCGATTGGCTTTCTTGATGCCGGCCTCCACGGCGGCCAGCCGGATACCGGGAACGGGCAACCACTCTGTCTGTGTCATAACCATTTCCTTGAAAAATCAGCTACACGCTTCAAGCCGCAAGCTACAAGCCCAAACAAAGAGAGCACTGGATTTGCCAGTGCTCTGATTTTCCTTGCAGCTTGAAGCTTGTAGCTTGAGGCCGCTTTATTCAATCTTGCCGTGGCACTGCTTGTATTTCTTGCCGGAACCGCAGGGGCAGGGCTCGTTTCTGCCCACTTTGCGCCCTTCACGCACCACCGTTTTCGGCTGTTGCGGAGCCGGCTCTGCGGTGCCGTCGGTGCCCGGCTCAGCCACCGCCTGCATTTTCATTTTCTCCGCCTGACGGCGTGCTTCTTCCTGGCGCTGCTGCTCCAGCCGTTCCAGTTCATCATCACGGCGCACCTGGAAACTGTGCAGTACCCGGATCAGCTCGTGCTGGATCTGGTTGAGCAGATTCTGGAACAGCTCGAAGGCTTCTTTCTTGTATTCCTGCTTGGGGTTCTTCTGGGCATAGCCACGCAGATGGATGCCCTGGCGCAGGTGGTCCATGCTGGCCAGGTGCTCCTTCCAGTGCCGATCCAGGATCTGCAGCATCAGGTGCTTTTCAATCCGGCGCATGTCTTCACGGCCGATTTCACCTTCCTTGCGCAGGTAATCCTCTTCCAGATTTTCCAGCAGCTTGTCGATAACGCCATCAATATGTAGCTGATTATCTTCATTGAGCCACTGCCCCACCGGCGCCCGGCACTGGAATTCAGCTTCCAGGGTTTTTTCGAGCCCGGGGATATCCCACTGGTCTTCCACTGACCCCGGCGGCAGGTAGCTGTGCACCACCTCTTCGACCACGTCACGGCGAATGCCCTGCACGGAGGTGGTCAGATCGTCGGTTTCCAGGATCTGGTCACGCTGGCTGTAGATGACCCGGCGCTGGTCGTTGGCCACGTCATCGTATTCCAGCAGGTTTTTACGAATATCAAAGTTGCGACCTTCCACCTTGCGCTGGGCGTTTTCGATGGCACGGGTGACCCAGCGATGCTCGATGGCCTCGCCGTTTTCCAGCCCCAGCGAGCGCATCATGTTGCGGATACGGTCGGAGGCGAAGATCCGCATCAAATCATCTTCCATGGACAGGAAGAAGCGGGTGTAACCCGGGTCGCCCTGACGGCCGGCACGGCCACGGAGCTGGTTGTCGATACGGCGGGATTCGTGACGTTCGGTACCAATAATATGCAGGCCACCGGCTTCCATTACCTTGTCATGGTTGGCCTGCCATTCAGCACGAATCTTTTCCGCCGCCGCTTCGGACGGATTGTCCATGTGCTTGATCTGCTCTTCCGGGTTACCGCCGAGCACGATGTCAGTGCCCCGGCCGGCCATGTTGGTCGCGATGGTCACCGCCCCGGGACGGCCCGCCTGAGCAATGATCTGCGCTTCGCGCTGGTGGAACTTGGCGTTGAGCACCTCGTGAGCGATCTTGTCCTTCTTCAAACGCTTGGACAGATACTCGGAGGCCTCAATGGTCGCCGTACCCACCAGCACCGGCGCCCCTTTCTCCACGGCCCGCTTGATTTCCCCGGCAATGGCGTCGAATTTTTCTTCCAGGGTCAGATACACCAGGTCATTGGCGTCTTCCCGGATCATGGGCCGGTTGGTGGGCACCACCACCACGTCCATGCCATAGATCTGGCGGAATTCCAGCGCCTCGGTGTCGGCGGTACCGGTCATGCCAGCCAGCTTGTTGTACAGGCGGAAGTAGTTCTGGAACGTGGTGGAGGCCAGCGTCTGGTTTTCCTGCTGGATGTTCACCCCTTCCTTGGCCTCAATGGCCTGGTGGATACCCTCGGACCAACGACGGCCCGGCATGGTCCGGCCGGTATGTTCATCGACAATAACGATCTGGCCGCCCTGGACGATGTAGTCCCGATCCACATGGAACAGGGCATGGGCTTTCAGGGCAGCATGAACATGGTGCAGCAGCGCCAGGTTATGGGCCGCATACAGGCTTTCGCCCTGCTCCAGCAGGCCATTGCTCACCAGCAGGGATTCGATCTTCTGGTGGCCGTCTTCGGTCAGCTCCACCTGACGCTGTTTTTCATCGACAAAGTAGTCGCCTTCGTCCTCTTCCGTCTGAGCCTTCAGGTTCGGCATCAGCTTGTTGACGGCCATGTACAGTTCAGAGGAGTCCGACGCCGGGCCGGAAATGATCAGCGGGGTCCGCGCCTCGTCGATCAGGATGGAGTCCACCTCATCCACGATGGCGTAGTTGAGGCCGCGCTGGACACGGTCTTCCAGCCGGAAGGCCATGTTGTCGCGCAGGTAGTCGAAGCCGTATTCGTTGTTGGTGCCGTAGGTAATGTCAGCGGCATAGGCCTCGCGTTTTTGCTCGGAGGGCTGCTGGGACAGGATGACCCCCACGGACAGGCCCAGGAATTCATACAGTGGGCGCATCCAGTTGGCATCCCGCTCGGCCAGGTAGTCATTCACGGTCACCACATGAACGCCTTCGCCGGACAGGGCATTCAGGTAGGCCGGCAGGGTCGCGGTCAGGGTTTTACCTTCACCGGTGCGCATCTCGGAGATACGCCCTTCGTGCAGGGCAATGCCGCCCATCATCTGCACATCGAAGTGACGCATCCCCATCACCCGGGTGGATGCCTCACGCACTACCGCGAAGGCTTCCGGAAGCAGCTCATCCAGGGTCTGTCCATCCTGAAAGGCCTGACGGAAAGCCTGGGTCTTGTGCTGAAGCTCCGCATCACTGAGCTGGGCCAGTGCTTCCCCATGGCTGTTGATCGCGTCAACCAGCTTGCTCATGCGTTTCAGTTCGCGATCGTTCTTGGTGCCGATAATTTTTTTTACGATGGTACCCAGCATAAAACTTCCGATTCCGTCATCAGTCAGGCCATGGAGTCACGGGCGGGAAAAGACCGCTGGAGAAATCCGCCATCCGGAATGGCGCCAACGGCTACGCAGAGGACTCAGGCAAAGAAACCCACAAGGTGAGCCATTCTAAACACAATAGGTTGGAGAGATAAGGTGGTATTCACGGTTATCAAGGGCCAGTAATCAAAAACGGCCCCGATGGGGCCGTTTTTCTGCAAGATCAGCGTCTTGCGCGATAAATGTAGGGCTGCGGATTCACCTGGACCCCGTTCTTGAGCACCTCGTAGTGCACATGCGGGCCGGTGGAACGACCGGAGTTGCCCACCTTGCCGATAATGTCACCGGTGCGCACGATATCCCCGGGCTCGACCAGCAGCTCCAGGGCATGGCCGTAACGGGTGGAAATCCCGTTGCCATGATTGATTTCCACCAGTTTGCCGTACCCCGACCGATCCCCCGAGAAGGTCACCACCCCGGCACCGGTGGCAATAATCGGTGTACCTTCCTTGCCGGCAAAATCCACCCCCTTGTGCCAGGCCACGCGCCCGGTAAAGGGGTCAGAGCGGCGCCCGAAGCGGCTGGACATCCAGCCCTTGGCCAACGGACGGCCAGACAGATAGGTCTGGTTTTCGATCTGCTTGTCCGCCAACAGGTCTTCCAGTATTTCCAGTTGCCGCTCGCGACGCTCCAGAGTGCTTGTCATCTGGTTGACCGCTTCCATGAAGGAAGGCAGCTCATAACTGGTGCCATCGTCAGCACTTTCCGGCCCGCCCAGGCCAGGGACCGTGCTGAAATCGAATTCATCACTGCCCACATCCGCCACTTCCACCAAGCGCTCCCCCAGGGCATCCAGGCGTACCAGCCGGGCCTGGGCCTGGGCCAGTTTCAGGGTCAACGCCCGGAACTGCTCCTGGCTGAGCTGATCCAGTTCTTCCAGGCTGCTCTGCTGTTCCTTCAACTGTTCGGCAAATCGCTCGGTCATCACCGGCGTATACTCGGGCTGGTCACTGACATGGTAGACCATGTAGTAAGCCCCCACTCCCACCAGGGACGGCAGCACCACAAGGGCCAGGGCCAGTAGCCAGGGCCAGTGGCGTGGAATCGGCAGAGTGCGCGAATGGCCGCGCTTGCTGTTAATGACTATGATGTTCATAAGTACTTGTAACGCACCAGTTAACAGGTAATAAGGGTGTGAAAGCCCCAAGCGGCTCGAAAATCGTGCCGTCACCCTCGTCCGTTGTTCGGTAGCCTGTTAAAAGCCTTGAAATTCAGGCAGTTATACAAACTTCTTCATAATGTTTTTTACAATTTTGAGGCTAGTCTAAGTAAAACCCATGAGCAAGACAACTTCGCCAAAAGCTCTCCTCTCTCTGCTCAGCGGTCATCCCGCTCTGTCGGCGCTGGCCCGGCAGGCGCGCAAGGCCCCAAAACAGGAGCCCGGAGATCCGCTGGCCTGTCTGCCACCGGCGCTGCGTGAGCGTGTCAGCCTGGTCGAGGACTCCCAGCGCTGGCTGGCCATTGTGGAAACCAGTGCCACTGCGCAGCTACTACGCTTCCACCTGCCCAAGCTGCAACAGGCCCTGCCGGGACAGCAGGTCAAAATTGTGGTGGGCGGTCGCCGCCAGCCCCCCGGCAGACAAACCAGCAATCCTCATGCCAATTACCCCACCCTGAGCCAGGAAAGCGCCCGGCATATCCAGGCACTGGCGGATGACATGGAAGATGACGCCCTGAAAGCCTCGCTGGAACGGCTCGCCAGCCGTGGCAAGCCGGACTAATCTGGCCCGCCGCCCGCGAGCTCCCATTGGAGCCTTACTCGCCAGGCGAAGGGGAAGACACGATGCTTGTTGAAACCTTCGCCTGGCGAGCAAGGCTCCAACGGGAAAGGGGTCCTGAAACGAAAAACCACCCGACAGCGGGAGAACCGCCGGGTGGCAACAGGGTTTCGACGTTTCGGGCTTATTCCGCCGCCAGCACCGGTCGCATGTAGGACACAGGCGCGTCGGCAGCGTCTTCGAAGGTCACAACCTCGTAGGAATCCTCCTGCCTGAGGATTTCCCGCAACAGCGCATTGTTGAGCGCATGGCCAGACTTGTGGCCAATGAACTCGCCAATCAGGCTGTGGCCCAGCAGATACAGATCGCCGATGGCGTCCAGCATCTTGTGTTTGACGAACTCGTCTTCGTAACGCAGGCCGTCTTCGTTGAGGATACGGTATTCATCCACCACGATGGCGTTATCCACGCTCCCGCCCAGGGCCAGGTTCTGGCTGCGCAGGAATTCGATATCACGCATGAAGCCGAAAGTCCGGGCGCGCGCCACTTCCTTCACGAACGAGGTCGTGGAGAAGTCGATGCTGGACACCTGGTTTCGCTCTTCAAACACCGGGTGATCGAATTCGATGGAGAAGGTCACCTTGAAGCCGTCAAACGGCACAAAGGTGGCGGTCTTGTCGTCCTCGCGCACCGTCACTTCCTTCTTGATGCGGATGAACTTCTTGGCCGCGTTCTGCTCCTTGATACCGGCGGACTGCAGCAGGAAGACAAACGGACCGGCGCTGCCATCCATGATCGGCATTTCCGGCGCGGACAGCTCCACGAAGGCGTTGTCGATGCCCAACCCGGCCATGGCGGACAGGAAGTGCTCCACGGTACCGACCTTGACGCCATCCTGAACCAGGGTCGACGACAGGGTGGTCTCGCGGACCGCATCGGCAGAAGCCTTGATCTCCACCACCGGGTCCAGGTCCACACGCCGGAACACGATACCGTTATCCACCGGTGCCGGCCGCACGGTCATGTAGACCTTTTCCCCGGTATGAAGGCCCACGCCGGTGGCGCGGATCACGTTTTTCAGCGTTCGTTGTCTGATCATCAGTCTGTCACACAGCTGCGGGTATCCTTGAGGATACCGCTTTCCTCAACACAAAATTAGGGCGCGATTATACTGCAACACCCTGATTTTGCACCAATGGCGCCAGACCGTTAATCGGCCTGACGGCGCAGGAAGGTCGGAATATCAATGAAATCCAGATCTTCCGCGGTGTTTACCGCCTGCTGACCACGGCCACTGGCCGCCTGCTGGGCCGCGCGTTTGCGCTCCACCGCCGGACGGTCCAGATCGCTGTAATCCACCCGGCCGTCAGCCGTAACAGGGGTCTGACGCCCGCGCACCACTTTTAGTTCCTGCTGGGCCGCACCCAGGCCGGTGGCCACCACGGTCACACTGATGCTTTCGCCCATATCCGGGTCGATGGCAGTACCGATGATCACATTGGCGTCGTCGCTGGCCAGCTCGCTGACGATATCGCCCACTTCGGAGAACTCGTCCAGAGCGATGGACTCGTTGGCGGTGATGTTGATCAGGATACCCCTTGCACCGCGCAGGTCCACATCCTCCAGCAGTGGGCTGGAAATGGCGGCCTGGGCGGCCTCGGCGGCACGTCCCTCACCACTGGCGGTACCACTGCCCATCATGGCGGTGCCCATTTCGCTCATCACCGTGCGCACGTCAGCGAAATCCACGTTGATCATGCCCGGGCGAACGATCAGGTCTGCAATCCCTTTCACTGCCCCCTGAAGCACTTCGTTGGCCGCCTTGAAGGCGTCCAGCAGGCTGGTGGAGCCACCGAGTACGGCTTGCAGCTTCTCGTTGGGAATGGTGATCAGGGAGTGAACATGCTCTTTCAGCTCCTCGATGCCTTCCTGGGCGGAGCGCATGCGCTTCTTGCCCTCGAAGGGGAACGGCTTGGTGACCACGGCCACCGTCAGGATCCCCAGCTCCTTGGCGATTTCCGCCACGATCGGTGCCGCCCCGGTGCCGGTGCCACCGCCCATACCGGCGGTAACGAACACCATGTCGGCGCCGTCCAGCAGCTCGGCGATGCGGTCACGGTCCTCAATGGCGGACTGTCGGCCCACATCCGGGTTGGCCCCGGCGCCCAGGCCCTTGGTGACCTGACTGCCGAGCTGGATTACGGTTTTTGCCTGGGCGTTGCGCAGGGCCTGGGCATCGGTGTTGGCGCAGATAAAATCCACACCTTCCACACCGGAACGCACCATGTGGTCCACGGCGTTACCTCCGCCGCCACCCACGCCAACAACCTTGATTACCGCGCCATGCGGTACGCTGTCTTCCAGTTTGAATTGCATGGTTGATCTCCCGTTTATTGCTTCCCTGTTTACTACTACACGTCGAATTGTCCCGGTGGTGTTGCCGCGGCCCGGAACCGCCGCTTCCGCTAAACCGGTCGGACGTCGGATGTCTGACGTCAGACGCAAAAAACCGTGTGCACTTGCTTTTCCGGCGTCAGACCTTCGACTTCAGAGGTCCCACACGCCTCCAGGAGCGGAAAATCTTCCCGCACCCCTAATGCGCTAAAAATTCCCTTTGAACCAGCTCTTGAAGCGCTCCAGCCAGTTGATCTCGCCACCGCCGGCCAGCGCCCGGGCACTGGTGCCATCCTTTTCCATGCGCTGGCCGTAGAGCAGCAGCCCCACGGCGGTGGAATAGATCGGGTTCTTGACCACATCGGTGAGCCCGGAAATGCCCTGCGGCGCCCCCAGCCGTACCGGCATGTGGAAAATCTCTTCGGCCAGCTCCACCGCCCCCTCGATCTTGGACGAGCCACCGGTGAGCACGATGCCCCCGGGAATCAGGTCCTCGAAGCCGGAGCGACGGATTTCGGCCTGGATCAGGGTGAACAGCTCGTCGTAACGGGGCTCCACCACCTCGGCCA
>JAKSCQ010000182.1 GCA_022360555.1 Pseudomonadales bacterium | reverse complement strand
GTTCGACTCCCCTAGGGGACGCCATATAAAAAAGGCTTCACTCGAGAGAGTGAGGCCTTTTTTGTTTGTGGCAGCGGCCAGCAGCTAGCCGGGCTGATTGTGTAGGGTGCACTGAGCCTCAGGCGAACTGCACCGATCCGGCGTTTGATGGTGCAGTTCGCCTGAGGCTCAGTGCACCCTACGTCCTTGCTCGAATGGGCTCGCGCCCTAGTTGTCCGGTAATTCCTGCAAAACGCTTTCCCGCAAGGCTTTCAGCCGCTCGCTGAACTGCACCGGGTAACACTCCGATGGTGTCAGGCTGAGCAGCGGCTCGGGCAGCTTTTCCAGGTGCGTCGCCACCTGCCTGCGCGTGACCGACAGGTCCGGTGCCTCCCGGCAGGGAGCGCCGGCCCGGATGACAGGTTGCAGTAACGGCTGTCCCTCTCCCTGCTCGTCCCGGGCCGTGATCCGGTCTTGCTGATAGCGCCCCTGTGCATCGCGTTGCCGCCAGACCTGCTTGAGGCCGGGGAAGAGCTGTTTGCCGGGGGAATTCTTCAACCGGGGGCGGCCGGCATACTCGGTGAGCTTGTAGGCCAGGTCCAGAGTGGGAGCATCGCTGGCGGCCCCCATGCTGGTCCCCACGCCAAAACCGTCGATGGGGGCGCCCTCGGCCAGCAGGCGGCTGATGCGGTATTCATCCAGCCCGCCACTGACCAGAATACGAATGCTCTCCAGGCCGGCGGCATCCAGTTGCCGGCGGGCGTCCAGGGCCTGTTTGGCGAGATTGCCGGAGTCCAGGCGGATAGCACCGATGTCGAGCCCTTCGTCGCGGGCCAGACGGATGACCTTGTCGACTCCGCCGCGGCTGTCGTAGGTGTCTACCAGCAGGGTGGTGCCGGGGTACAACCGGGAATAGGCACGAAAGGCGGCCAGTTCGTCATCGTGGGCCTGGATGTAGGCGTGGGCCATGGTGCCACGCAGGGGCAGGTCATGTTGCAGGCCGCCCAGCACATTGCTGGTGCCGGCCAGGCCGGCGGCACGGTAGGCGCGCACGCCGCGCAGGGCAGCATCGCTGCCATGCATGCGGCGCATACCGAAATCCACCACCGGACGGTCACCGGCGGCCAGCACCATGCGCACCGCCTTGGAGGCCAGCACGGTTTCCAGGTGCACCAAGTTCATCAGCAGGCTTTCCAGTAACTGGGCTTCCATCAGCGGGGCGGTAATTTCCATGATGGGCTCATGGGGAAACACCGGTGTGCCTTCCGGCAGGCAGTGAATGTCGCCCTGGAAGTGGAAATCCTGCAGCCATTCCAGGAAGGCGTCCTGAAACAGATCGAGGGCTTTCAGCCTGTCTACCTGCTCGGCAGGAAAATGTAGCTGACGGACCAGCCGGGCGGCATATTCCTGGCCGCAGGCCAGCATGAAGTTGCGTTGTAGCGGCATTTCGCGAAAAAACAGGCTGAAGGTGGCGGTCTCATTCATGCTTTCGTGCCAGTAGGCCTGCAGCATGGTCAGTTCATAGAGGTCGGTGAGCAGGCCCAGTGCATCGTTGTTGGAGGCGATGTCCATATTCAGGCGATATCTTCCAGTTGGGTTCCGGCTTCCTGCAGGGCTTTCAGGGTCGGGCCTTCCTTGTCGGGAAAGACCGGGCGGGTGGCGCTGCAAAGCAGGTGGACCTCAAAGCCGGCCGCGCAGGCGTCCTTGACGGTATGAAAGACACAGACATCTTCCGCCAGTCCGCCGACCCAGAGCCGGCGCACGCGGCGTTGCCGCAGCCAGCCTTCCAGGCCGGTGCCGTCGAAGGCGGAGTAGGCGTCGCGGTCGAAGGCGGTGCCCTTGCTGACGATGACCGTGTCTTTCGGCAGGTAGAGACCGGGATGAAAAGCGGCGCCCCAGGTGTCCTGGATACAGTGGGGCGGCCAGGGGCCACCCTGGGCCTGGAAGGAGCAGTGGTCCACGGTGTGCCAGTCGCGAGAGGCGATGACCGGCAGGTTGGCATCGGCGGCGGCTTTCAGCCAGACGTTCATTACCGGCACCACCTGATCCCCCTCGGGGACTGCCAGGGCGCCGCCGGGGCAGAAGTCGTTCTGGATATCCACGGCCAGCACAGCATCGCCGGCCTTCAGGGGGGTATGTCCCATGGTTGCCAGCCCTCTGTTGCTTGTGGCTTACCTTTAGTGTCGGAGCCTGCCGGCGGTGATGCAAGGGGCGATCAATCTGCGATGGCCCGTGCTACCGCACCAATATCCGCTGCCAGCCGGAATGTCCCGGCAATGGCCTTTTCGTCGCCAGGGCGGTATTTGCCGGTCTGCACCAGGCAGGCCTGCATGCCGCTGTTGAGGGCGCCTTCCACATCGCCGTGGACGTCGTCACCCACCATCAGGGTCTGTTCGGGCCGGGTTCCCAGGTCAGCCAGCACCTGCTCGAAAAAAGCGGGGGAGGGCTTGCCGGTGATCACTGCCCGGCAGCCAGCGGCGTATTCCAGGGCCCGGACAAAGGGGCCGGCATCCAGGTGCAGGCCATCATCAAGCTGGTAGTAGCGGTTTTCGCCGATGGCGATCAGTGGGGCACCGTCGTGTACCAGGCGGAAGGCGTGATCCAGGTGGTCATAGCTGAATTTCCTGCCGGCATCACCAAGCAGCACCGCATTGGGCTGTTTGCCTTCCAGATCGGCGAACTCTTCTTTCAGATTGGGGTGGATCAGGCAGTAGGGGGTCAGGTTGTGACGGCTCAGGTAGTCGTGGGCGGCCTGGGGCGCGGTGAACAGTTCCGACGCATCCACCACCAGGTCCAGGCTGGCCAGGTCATTGAGAATCTGTCGCCGGTTGCGCTGGGAGGTGTTGGTGACAAAGCGCAGGGGCAGGCCGCTGGCGCGCAGGCTGTCGAGCGCTTGCAGGGCGCCGGGCAGCAGGCGAGGGCCCTGATAGAGCACGCCGGCCAGATCCAGGCAGATGGCATGCAGGGGCATGATGCTCCTCCGTGAGGGTTCCCATTGAGGATAGTGCCGCGAGAGCGTTCAGCTCAAGCGGCGAATGGTCAGCGTGTGGGCGATTTTCTCACCATCCCAGATGTATTCGTAATGGCTGCTGGGTAGCACGGATTCGATGACCTGGGGTGTCAGCAAGGCATAACAGTGGCTGGCCGGGGCCCGTACGGATTCGTAGTGCAGGCCGCTGGCGTGCCGGTCTTTCAGCTGCTGGCCCAGTTGCCGGGGAGGGCGGTAATTGTCCGGGTGGTGCCACTGCGGGTAGTCGCTGGCGGGGGTGATGTCGTGGAGCCGGGCGGAAAAGCAGACCTTCAGGCCGCGCATGACAATGCGGTCGTACTTGAGCCCTTCAACCTGCTGGAAATAGCGTTGCTGGTGGTAGCGGGTTTCGGCAATGGCGGTGGCCATGCGATCGGCGCAATAGAAAACGCCGTAGCTGCCATCGGAAAAGCGGGACCCCGCCGGATTGACGTGCACGAAGGGCCCCAGGGCGTAGTTACAGCCGGGAATGCCCCAGGGCCGTTCTTCACGCGGGACCCGGTTGAGCTCGCCCACCTCATGCTGCAGGCGGGGGTTGGTCAGCGCCTGTACCGCGTAGAGGGCGTCGAAGTCCGCCTGGTCTGCCACGTCATCGAAGATGGCAATGGGTGGGTACTTGCCGTTGACCAGCCGGTAGCCGGTCTGCTTCCGGAAAGTCTGTCGCGCCAGCGTGTCGATATCTACCCCCACTGGCCCCCCCGCAGACTGTCGAGCTGGCGGTGGACCTCATAAAGGCTGGCAACCCGGCCGCTGCCCATGATCTCCATGGGGCTGGCGCCGTTGAAGAAGGCGTTGTGGTTGGGCATGCGCACAAAGCCATAGACGTTTTCCCGGTTGCCGAACAGGGTGCGCAGGGCCTGGTGGATGTTGAGCAGGTAGCTCAGACGCTCCAGCAGGTCGTTGCTGACCCGGGCACTGTCGGGCTGGCTCTGGTACTTGTGCAGGGTGGAGCGACCCACGCCGAGCAGGGCCATTTTCTCCTTTTCGCTGCACTGCCAGTGCTCCAGCAGTTTTAGTACGGCCCGCAGTGCGGCGTGGCGAGCGCCGTCGTCCAGGGGCTGCGGGCTGGGGTTGGTTGCGGCTTCCATCATGGTCGGCCTCCTTGGCTGATAATCCAATAATGGCCCATCTATAGTTAAATGTCTATTTATGGATATTGGGGTGCGACTTGGCCGGTTACAGAAGGCTGGCGCCCGCCTGGTATCACTGCGGAAAGTCTGCCCCAAAATATGGCGGAGGCGGGTTTCCGAAAGGGGGCGCAGAATGGGGCTGCCCGAAAAAAGTGCAGGGTAAACGTCTCGTTGGAGCCTTGCGGGCAAGACTCCAACGGTAGGGGAGGCGGTCTAACCGGATTTTTTCAGTCGGCGAAGCAGGGAGGAGGTATCCCAGCGCCCGCCGCCCATGGCCTGGATGTCGCGATAAAAATCATTCACCTGGGCTGTGACCGGCAGGGGGGTGCCATTTCGTTGGGCTTCCTCCAGGCAGATATCCAGGTCCTTGCGCATCCAGTCCACGGCAAAGCCGTGGTCATAGTGGTCTTCCAGCATGGTCTTGTGGCGGTTGATCATCTGCCAGGAGGACGCCGCGCCCTGGCTGATGGTGGCAAAGACCTTTTCCGCGTCCAGGCCGGCGTTCTGGGCAAACGCCACGCCTTCCGAGAGCGCTTCGACCAGGCCGGCGACACAGATCTGGTTGACCATTTTGGTGAGCTGTCCGCTTCCGGCCGGCCCCATCAGGTTGACGGCTTTGGCGTAGTGGTTCAGCACGGGCAGGGCGCGCTGAAAGACGGCGTCGTCGCCGCCGCACATGATCGACAACTGGCCGTTCTCGGCGCCTTGCTGGCCGCCCGAGACCGGCGCGTCGATAAAATCGGCCTGTCGCTGGCGACAGGCCGTGTCCAGTTCCCGAGCCATGGCGGCACTGGCCGTGGTGTGGTCCACCAGGATGGCACGCTCGGCCAGGTTCTGCAGGGCGCCGTCCGGGCCCAGGGTCACCTGGCGCAGGTCGTCGTCGTTGCCCACACAGACAAAGACCATGGCCGCGCCATGGGCGGCTTCCGCGGGGGTGGCGGCAACCTGGCCGTTGTAGTCCCGGGCCCATTGCTGCGCACGGCTGGCGGTGCGGTTGTAGACCGTCATGGGGATACCGGCTTCTGCCAAGTGTCCGGCCATGGGGTAGCCCATGGTACCGAGCCCGATGAAGGCCGCATTGAATTGACTCATTGCGTGGACTCCTGTGGATTGGTTGCCCGCGCCGGGTCACCGGCCGGCAGGGTGTAGGCGGCAAAGCGGGGAGCGGTCAGGCTGCCCAGGTAAAGGGTGTTGCCATGTTGTTCCACACTGGTGATGGGGGCAAAGGCGTCGGCGCTGGTGTCCTGCAGGTTGTGGGTCACCTCGCCCTGTTCGTTCAGGCCCAGTACAAAGCCGTGGTGGGCTGGCTGCGGCTGCAGGAAGGTGGGCAGACGGAATGCCACTTTGCGCAGCAGGGGCTTGTCGGACATGGCGTCCAGCATGGCGTTGCGTGGGCTGAACAGGGCGACCCAGAAGGTGCCGTTACCGTTGGCGGAAATGCCGTCCGGGATGCCGGGCAGGTTGTCGAAGAACACATCGTGGCTGCCGGCTTTTTCCCCTTTCAGCCAGTAGCGGGTGATCCGGTAGCTGCCGGTTTCATTGACCAGTACGAAATCTTCCTGCTGTGACAGAGCGACGCCGTTGGCAAATTGCAGGCCGTCCAGCAGGACCTCGGTGCGGTCGGTGGCCGGGTCGTAGCGTAGCAACCGGCCGTGGCCGCCGTGTTCGAGCACATCGTCGCGGGCTTTCAGGGCCGGGCCGAACTTGCTGGAGGCATCAGTGAAGTAGATGACTCCCTGGCTGTCCACGTCCACGTCGTCGGTGAACTTGTAGTCCACGCCGTTGGCGCGCTGGCTCAGGGTCTCGATTGTGCCGGCCAGGCTGATGCTGAGTAGGCCCTTGTAGCCGTCAGCCACGATCAGGTTGCCGTCGGGGTCAAAGTCCAGTCCCAGCGGGCGGCCCTTGGTGTCAGCGATCAGGTCTGGCTGTTCGCCGTTGGCATCGAAGCGCACGATGCGGCCATCGTCATAGCCGACATACAGGTTGCCCTGGCCGTCGATGGCCACGTCTTCCGGGCCGGTGCCTTCGTTTTCGGCCAGCGACTGGCTGTCGGCCAGTGCGCTGTTGGTGGCGTAGGGGCCTTCCAGGGGGGGCGCTTCGGGGGCCTGCCAGGCTACGGGGTCAATGGGAACGGGCCAGAAAAGCAGGTAGGCGGCAATAGCCAGAATAATCAGCAGCGCAATGGTTTTTTTCATCTTTCATGCAATCCCTGTTTTGAAAGGGGGCATGCTTGCATGGGTGTCAGGAGGGTGCAATATCCGTCAGCAAGGCTGGCGTTTGTGGCTGTTTTTCTGGCGGACAGACACAAAAAAGCCGCCCGGAGGCGGCTTTTTCAAAGGCGGTGAACCTTACTTGCGTTCGTTCAGCGGCGTGAACGTGCGCTCGGTTTCGCCGGTGTACAGCTGGCGCGGGCGGCCAATCTTGTACGGGTTGGAGATCATTTCGTTCCAGTGCGCGATCCAGCCCACGGTACGGGACAGGGCAAAGATCACGGTGAACATGGAGGTGGGGATACCAATCGCTTTCAGGATGATACCGGAGTAGAAGTCCACGTTCGGGAACAGTTTCTTCTCCTTGAAGTACGGGTCGTTGAGGGCGATCTCTTCCAGCTTCATGGCCAGTTCCAGCTTGGGATCGTTGATGCCCAGTTCGTTCAGTACTTCGTGGCAGGACTCGCGCATCACGGTGGCACGCGGGTCGTAGTTCTTGTACACGCGGTGACCGAAGCCCATCAGCTTGAACGGGTCGTTCTTGTCCTTGGCCTTGGCGATGTAGGTCTCGATGTTATCGATGGAGCCGATTTCATCAAGCATGTTGAGTACGGCTTCGTTGGCACCGCCGTGAGCCGGGCCCCACAGGGCGGAGATGCCGGCAGCGATACAGGCGAAGGGGTTGGCACCGGAGGAGCCAGCCAGACGCACGGTGGAGGTAGAAGCGTTCTGCTCGTGATCCGCGTGCAGGATGAAGATGCGATCCATGGCGCGAGCCAGGGTCGG
>JAKSCQ010000133.1 GCA_022360555.1 Pseudomonadales bacterium | reverse complement strand
AGGGGCGCAGACCTTTATCCTGATTGCCAAGACCGGCGATGATGAGCGCAAGGGCCTCACCGCCTTCCTGTTCGATGCCGACCAGCCCGGCTGGGAAATCGTGCGCCGCATTCCCATCATGGGCCCGGAAGAGCACGGCGGGCATTGCGAGCTGAAATTCGATGGCCTGGTCATCCCCGATGAAAACCGTTTGCTGAACGTGGGTGATGGTTTGAAAGTCACCCAGATTCGCCTCGGCACCGCGCGCCTGACGCACTGCATGCGCTGGCTGGGCCTGGCCAAGCGTTGCATGGAAGAAGCCGCCGGCTATGTGGAAAACCGCATGAGTTTTGGCACCACCCTGGCCGAGCACGAAGGCGTGCAGTGGATGCTCGGTGACGTGGCCAAGGACATCGAAGTGGGCCGCTTGCTGACCATGCAGGCCGCCTGGAAACTGGACCAGGGCGACTTTGCCAAGAAGGAAATCTCCATGGCCAAGATCCACGTGGCCGACACCCTGCACAAGGCCGCCGACACCGCCATCCAGTTGTGTGGCGCCCGGGGGTACTCCAAGGACACCCTGCTCGAATGGATCTACCGCTACGCCCGTCAGGCTCGCCTGGTGGACGGCGCCAGCGAAGTGCACAAGATGGTGTTGTCGCGTTTTTATCTCAAGGAGAAGCGCGACTTCTTCCAGTGGGGATGAGAAGCGGCGCGCTTTCCCGGGGGCTTTGCAAATAAGGGTGGGGAGTCTCTGCCTTGTACGTTGGCACGCAACACGCATCACGCTGACACGCAAAAACCGGCTCATCATGAATGGGAGAGGAGCGCGCGCCCATTTGAGTTGAGGGCAGGCTTTGCTTGCGGACATCGGCGTTAACGTGCCAATCCTGTTTGCCTGAGCAGGCTCCTGTAGCCGTTTGCAGGTTTGGCGTGCCAGCGTGTAAGCGTCTCCGTCTCTACACACTTCCATGAAATGCCATGTCCCGTGGGAGCGGTCGTTCGACCGCGATCGTTTCCCGGCAGGCGTTAGCGGTCGAACGACCGCTCCCACGGAGAGCTGTTGGGGCTACCCGATGGTGGCCCGCCGCAAGGTGCGGGCCGGCGTTTCGCCAAAGCGGGCGCGGTAGGCGCGGGAAAAATTGCTCACGTGGCCATACCCCACCTTGCTCGCCACTACCTTCACCGGGTACTCGCCGGTTGCCAGTAATTGTTGCGCCAGCAGCATCCGTTCATGCCGAATGAACTCGGCGCAGGTCTGGTCGTGCTTGAGTTTGAATATCTGGTCCAGGCGGCTTTCGCTGAGGCCGGCCTGTTCGGCCAGCGCAGCAATGGCCAGGGCACTGTCCAGCGTGGCGCGTATCTGCCGTAACAAATCCTGGTAGGCCTGTTCTTCCCATAGCGGCAGCCGGGTGTCGGCCTGGGTGTCGTCGTCCAGGCCTTCGATCAGCTCAGACAGGAACAGGTTGGCAATGGCTTCCAGCTTCAGCTCCCGGCAGGTCCCGTTGGCATGCTGGGAAAACAGCCCCGACGCCAGCTGCCGAAGCCGGGCGCTTGGGGAAAGCGTCTTGATGCAGATGCTGTCGCCATAGGGGGTATCAAAGTCCTCAAGGCAGCGGGGAAGGGCATCGCCAAAGCGTGAGCGCAGGGCCCGCAGGGTCGTCGAAGCCCCCACATGGCGTACCAGTTGTCCCTTTTGCAGTCGAAAGCGCGAGCCATGCTGATCAACGCGCATCACCATGGCGGTGTCGGGGTTCAGGGCATGGCGCTGGCCATCCGGGCAGAGCAATTCGGATTGCCCCTGAATATGCAGGCCGCTGCCAATCCAGGGCTCGGAAAACGTCCCCTGCATTTCCAGAAAGCAGTCTTCCAGGGCTTCGTATTCCAGCCGGTACAGGACAATGCCGGAGGCAAACGGCAGGCGTTCCATGCGGCCACGTACACCGGGAACGGCAAAGGTTTGCCCGCCCGCCATGTCGATCGTATGGGTGCTGCCCTGTGATGAACCGGTGCCCTTGGCCCCCATGATGTTACGCCTCGCTGCCCCTCTGGCCCATGGTCCCCTGAACTGGCACCGGGCAGAAAAATGATAAACCCGGGAAAAGTGATAAAAGTGAGAACTGGTTATCCGTATTCGTGGCTCCTACTCTACAAGGCTCATAACAGAAAATCATGTGTGGGGGCATCATGTCACTGTTTACCCGGCGTCATTCTGGGGCGCGCGGCCGTGTTTGTGTGGGCAGCGCGTTGGCTTTCGGCACAGCCTGTGCCTGCCTGGTCTTCCTCTCTTCCCCGCTGTTGGCCGCTGACGGCGCCGATGGCACCGGCCATGACGGGGTGACCGGCGGGCACGGTGAGGATGGTGGCAATGGCTCCCTGTTCAGTGATGGTGGCAAAGGCGGGGATGGGGCGAGCCTGGTGTACACGGGCAGTGCTCCCGTTGCCGAGTCAACCACCCCCGGCATTGATGCGGATACCACGGATCTCACGACACTCCCGGGGATCAACAATGGTGACCAGTTCTCTGTCGTCGTGGATGGGACGACTCACACGATCAGCATCAACACCGGTGATACCCTGGAAGAGCTGGCTGCAGCGATCGATCAGGTCCTTTCCCCCTACGAGATGGGAGCAGAGATTGATGCTGAGCCTTCCGGGGCCAATGGGCGGCTGAAAATTCATGGCGCCCAAAACTTTCTGGACTTGCTGATTTACAATACCGTAGGCACCCCGCTTTCGCTGACAGGAATCCAGTTTGCGAATCTCCCCGGGACACTGGGCAATGCTGCCCGCCCCTTCAGCCATGGGGGCGATGGAGGCAACGGCGGCGCCGGCACTGCTCCCAGCCCGGGGAATTATTACTTCACGTTTGATACCGCCGGTGGCGATGGCGGTGCGGGCGGCTCTTCAGATTACTTTTATGGTAATGGCGGTAACGGCGGCGATGGCGGGGTCGGATTGCATATCACCTCCCCGGGGGACGACTTCACCCTGTTTGGCGGTGCGGAATTTCTCGGCGGCAAGGGGGGCGACGGCGGCGCGGGCGGTGCAGAGGGCATTGGCGGCGCTGGCGGCGACGGTGGCGTGGGCATTCAGGCCGATGCCAGTGCCGACATCTTCATTAATAGCGGTGCGCTTGTGTCCGGCGGCGCCGGCGGCCAGGGCGGCGCCGGTGGCACGGCCGGGGCCGATGGCATCGGCGGCTACGGTATCAGCGGTTCCAACCTTGAGGTGACCCTGGCCGGCACGGTGAATGCCGGGGCCAACCAGCCCACCGCCATCCACTTCGCCGGCGGCGACAACCGCCTGACCCTGGAAAGCGGCTACAGCCTGGGCGGCGATGTGCAGGCCAATGGCAGCAATGATGTGCTGGCGCTGGGGGGAAGCGCTGAGGCGTATTTCAATACCTCTCAAATTGGCTCTTCACCCAGTAATCTTTTCAAGGGGTTCGAATCCTTTGAAAAAACCGGCTCAAGCACCTGGAATCTGCATGGCAATGTGGCAAAAGACTGGTGGGTACGCGAAGGGGTGCTGAAGGGGCGCCCAAGCAGCCTTGCCGGCAATATTCTGAATGATGCCCATGTAGAGGTTGTTGCTGAGCCTACCGATTATATTTATGGGGGGGTGATCAGTGGTGGCGGCAGTGTTTCATGGAATGGGGATTCTGCAGGGGAGCTTGCTGTGTCGAACCCCCAGCGCTATACCGGCCTGACCCGTATTATCAATGATACACAGGTGAATATTGACACTGCAGATACCTTTGCCGGGAACATTCTGATTGAGGCGGGTTCACGGATTGTCGCCTATAGAGCCGGGGCGGGGCAGTATGATGGGCAGATCTCCGGTGGCGGGGAATTCCTTCTGGATGACTCGGATTTCACCTGGACGGGGGACCATACCTTCACTGGCCGGACCGAGCTTTACAGTGGTGCGAGCCTGTCTCTGGGGGCCGGGGGGAATACCGGGTCCATTGTGGGGGATCTGGGGTTATTTGGTGCCAGCACCCTGGAGATCCACCGCGCCAACGACTACCGCTACGATGGGGTGATCTCCGGCAATGGCGACCTGATCAAGAATGGCGCCGGCAATT
>JAKSCQ010000139.1 GCA_022360555.1 Pseudomonadales bacterium | reverse complement strand
TCTTCGCTGACGAAGAACTCTGCCCGCGCACCCGCTAAGATAGCGAGTGAGCACCTCCAGCCACGGCCTCTGGCCGTGGTTGGCGTTTAAAGGAAACCCGGTTTCCTACTGGAGAATGCAATGACAACCCAACAGAAGGTCAATCTGCTCGGTCTTTCCCGCCCGCAAATGGAAGAGTTCTTCCTGAACATGGGAGAGAAGAAGTTTCGCGCCCAGCAGGTACTCAAGTGGATCCACCATCATCAGGCGGATTCCTTCGAGCAAATGACCGATGTGGGCAAGGCATTGCGCCAGAAACTGTCCGAGGTGGCGGAAATCCGCGGCCCGGAAGTGGCACACGAAAGCATCAGCCGTGATGGCACCCGCAAGTGGGTGTTTGAGCTGAGCGGTGGTGGCTCCGTAGAAACCGTGTTCATCCCCGATGGGCGTCGCGGCACCCTGTGCGTGTCGTCCCAGGTGGGATGTGCCGTGGACTGCAGCTTCTGCTCCACCGGCAAGCAGGGGTTTCAGCGCGATATGACCAGCGCCGAGATCATCGGCCAGGTGTGGCAGGCCAGCCGTGCCTTTGGCCCCCGTCGCAACCTTGGCGAACACCCCATCACCAATGTGGTGATGATGGGCATGGGCGAGCCCATGCTCAATTACGACAATGTGCTCACCGCCATGCGCATCATGAAAGATGACCTGGGCTACGGTATCGGCAAGAAGCGCATTACCCTTTCTACCTCCGGCGTGATCCCCAAAATGGATCAGCTCAGCCAGGATCTGGACGTGGCTCTGGCGGTAAGCCTGCACGCGCCCAATGACGAGTTGCGTAACGAGCTGGTACCGCTGAACCGCAAGTATCCGCTCAAGGAGCTGATGGCGGCCTGCAAACGCTACAGCGACAACATCACTCACCGCCACAACACCATCACCATGGAATACGTGATGTTGAGAGATGTGAACGACAAACCGGAACATGCCCGCCAACTGGTTAAACTGCTCAATGGCATTCCGGTCAAGGTGAACCTGATACCGTTCAACCCTTTTCCGCATGCCGGTTATGAACGGTCGCGCAAAAGCGATATTCTGGAATTTCATAAGTATCTGAATGACAATGGATTGTTGACCACCGTACGGACAACCCGCGGCGATGATATCGACGCCGCCTGTGGTCAGCTGGTGGGGCAGGTGCAGGACCGGACCCGGCGCAGCGAGCGCTGGAAACAATCCATTTTTCACCGCTCCGAACAGAAAACCGATAACAATACAGCGCAGGCGTAATGAGACGTTTTTTTCGGGTGTTTTCCGGCCTGCTGATCGCAGGTCTTTTGGCCACCGGGTGTGTGACGGTGGAATCGGGGCAACGGGAAGTCAAAATCGATGAGGCGGTGACCAGCCGGGTTGCTGCCGGTCTCCAGTATCTGCAGCAGGGCGACCCGTCGGAAGCCCGGCGCCACTTTTCCCGTGCCCTGTCGCTGGATGACGACAGTGCCGTGGCGCACAACGCCATGGCACTGCTCTACAAATACGAGCAGGACCCGGAAATGGAAGAGTATCACTACAGGAAGGCGCTAAAGGCCGACCGTCGTTACTCTCCGGCGCTGAACAATTACGGCACCTTGCTCTATGCCAACGGTCAATACGAAGACGCCCTGGAAAAATTCGAACGGGCTGCCAATGACCCCAGCTATAGTGGTCGCGGCAGTGCCCTGGAAAACATGGGCCGCTGTTATCGCGAACTGGGCAAGGACGACAAGGCACGTTCGGCCTTCAGCAAGGCGCTGCGTCTGAACCCCCGTGCGGTGCTGCCCAATCTGGAACTGGCAGACCTGTACTACCAGGAAGAACGTACCCGTCTGGCCTGGGACTACTATCAGCAATATGTACAACGCACTGGACGCCAGAGCGCCCGGGCCCTGTTGCTGGGGATCAAACTGTCCAGCGAGCTTGGCCAGAGCAACCAGCAATCCAGCTACGAATTGGCGCTGGAAAATCTTTACCCCAGGTCGGCGGAATACCGTCAGTGGCAGGAATGGAAAGGCTCACAGGAGAAAGCACAATGAGCAGCGATAATATGGTCGTCCTGCCCGGTGAGCGTTGCCGCAAGGCCCGTGAAACCCTGGGGTGGACCACGGCGGAAGCGGCCCGTCGCATGCATCTGTCCCATACCTACCTGCTGGCACTGGGAGCCGATGACTATGAGCGGCTGCCCGAGGCCACCTTCGTCAAGGGCTACCTGAAGAACTATGCCAAACTGCTGGGTCTGCCAGCGGATGAGATTGCCAATACCTTCCAGCAGATGGTCAACGAGGATGCCTTCGACAAGCCGCTGGAACTGCCGACCCTCGCTCCCCCGCCTTCCCTGTGGCAGAAACCCTGGGTGTGGGGGGCGCTGATCGTCTTGCTGGCGGTGGCGCTGGTGGCCCTGTGGCCCTCCAATGAGGGGCTGGCCCCGTTGCCGGGTATCGACAGTGAATCGGCGATGCAGAGCGGGCAGGAACCGGCGGGCAGCGACGATACGATGCCGGCGGATGACGCTCCGGGCGACCAGCCGGAGGCCGAGCCCATGCCGCTGGATGACGCGCAACCACTCACCTCCGGTCAGGAGGCGGAAAGCGGCATGCCGGCGGGCGAAGAGCCGGCAGCCGGGTTTGACGACACCGCTCCCGAGGCGCAGCCTGAAGACCAGGCGGCGCCGGTGGCGGAAGAGCCGCAGGAGCCCCAGGCAAACATGCTGGCAGCCAATGGCCTGGACCGGCTGATCGTCCGTTTTTCCGCTGACTGCTGGATCCGGGTACGCGATGCCAGGGGCCGAACCCTGCGTCAGGGTGTACAGTCAGCAGGCGCCTCCCTGCAACTGGATGGCACCGGCCCGTTCCAGTTGCGCATCGGCGATGCCAGTGCCGTAGACAGCATTCTGATCAATGGGGAAACCGCGACAATGCCGACCACTTCTGCGGGCAGTGTCGTTAACGTGACTGTCCGTTGATCAAGGACACAGGTAAGAACCCATGAGTGCCATGGAACCGGAAGTCAAGATTCAACGCCGCAAGACCCGGCAAATCTTTGTCGGCAACGTGCCGGTGGGCGGCGATGCGCCCATTTCGGTACAGAGCATGACCAACACCGAAACCTGTGACGTGGAGGCCACCGTTGGCCAGATCCGCCGTCTTCAGGATGCCGGTGTGGATATCGTGCGGGTCTCCGTGCCGACCATGGATGCCGCCGAAGCCTTCGGCCAAATCCGCAAGCAGGTGGATGTGCCGCTGGTGGCCGACATCCACTACGACTACAAGATCGCCCTGGCCGTGGCCGAAAAGGGCGTGGATTGCCTGCGCATCAACCCCGGCAATATCGGCCGGGAAGATCGCATCCGGGCGGTGATCGACTGTGCCAGGGACAAGGGGCTGCCGATCCGTATCGGCGTCAACGCTGGCTCTCTGGAAAAGGAGCTGCAGCGCAAATACGGCGAGCCCACCTCCGATGCCCTGGTGGAATCGGCCATGCGCCATGCGGACATCCTCGACCGCTACGATTTTCAGGACTTCAAGGTCAGTGTGAAGGCCTCCAATGTCTTCATGACCCTGCAGGCCTACCGCAAGCTGTCCTCCCAGTTGGAGCAGCCTTTGCACCTGGGGGTGACCGAGGCCGGCACCTTCCGTTCCGGCACGGTGAAGTCCGCCGTGGCGCTGGGCTCCCTGCTGATGGAAGGCATCGGAGACACCATCCGCATTTCACTGGCCGCCGACCCGGTGGAAGAAGTGCGCGTGGGCTTCGATATTCTCAAGAGCCTGAACCTGCGCAAGAAAGGCGTGAACATCATCGCCTGCCCGAGCTGCTCACGGCAGAACTTTGACGTGATCAAGACCGTCAACGAGCTGGAAGCGCGGCTGGAAGATATCAATGAATCCGTGGACCTGGCGGTAATCGGTTGTCTGGTGAACGGCCCCGGTGAAGCCCGCGAGGCGGACGTGGGGCTCACCGGCGGGACACCGAACAACCTGTCCTATGAAGATGGCAAGAAAAGCCACCATGTGACAGCGGACAACCTGGTGGACGAACTGGAGCGCATGGTGCGTGCCAAGGTGAAGAAACAGCGCGAAGATGAAGCCAAGGGCATCATTGCGAGAAGTGAATGATTGGTCGGACGCCGGAAGGCTGACGTCAGACGCCTGAAGCCTTGGGGTTTCGCGTCAGACGTTCGCCCCCGACGTCCGACTTTTTAGCAAGGACATTCTGTGAGCAAGGCAGTAAACAAGAAGATCACCTCCATTCGCGGGATGAACGACATCCTGCCGGAACAGACCGGCCTGTGGCAGTGGCTGGAAGACAAGGTGCGCGGCGTGCTGGCCAGCTATGGCTACCAGGAAATCCGCATGCCCATCGTCGAGCAGACCGACCTGTTCAAGCGCAGCATCGGCGAAGTGACGGATATCGTCGAAAAGGAAATGTACACCTTTGACGATCGCAACGGTGACAGCCTGACCCTGCGCCCGGAAGGCACCGCCAGTTGTGTGCGGGCTTGTGAACAGCATGGCCTGCTCTACAACCAGACCCAGCGGCTGTGGTATGCCGGCCCCATGTTCCGCCACGAGCGCCCCCAGGCGGGTCGCTATCGTCAGTTCCACCAGATCGGGGTGGAAACTTTCGGCATGACCGGGCCGGACATCGACGCGGAAGTGATTTTGCTCACCGCGAGATTGTGGAAGGCACTGGGCCTGGCAGACACAGTGACCCTGGAGTTGAACTCCCTGGGCGACAGCGAAGATCGCGCTCGTTATCGGGAGGCCCTGGTGGCCTATCTGAAGAGCCACTTCGACCGTCTCGACGAGGATTCCCAAAAGCGGCTGGAGCGTAGCCCGCTGCGGGTGCTGGACAGCAAGGACCCGGGCACCCGCGACGTGCTGGCCGATGCGCCGCAACTGGCGGACTACCTCAACGAGGACGCCCGTGAGCACTTCGAGGGCCTGAAAGCCCTGCTCGATGCCAACGGCATTGCCTATAAAGTGAACCCCTATCTGGTCCGCGGGCTGGATTACTACGGCAAGACCGTGTTTGAGTGGACCACCGACGCGCTTGGTGCCCAGGGCACGATCTGCGCCGGTGGCCGCTACGACGGCCTGGTGGAGCAACTGGGGGGCAAACCCACCCCGGCAGTGGGCTTCGCCATGGGCCTGGAACGACTGATTCTGCTGATCGAGCAGGAAAAGCCGGAACTGTCCGCCCCGGTGGACGTCTATGTGATGGGCATGGGTGATGTTCTGGGCCCCACACTGGCACTGTCCGAGCAATTGCGCGATGCGCTGCCCGGTCGTGCTGTTCAGTTCCACTGCGGTGGTGGCAGTTTTAAGAGCCAGATGAAGAAGGCGGATCGCAGCGGTGCCGCCGTGGCCCTGATCATCGGCGAAGATGAGCTGGCCAGTGGTGCCGTAACGGTGAAACCGCTGCGGGGCCAGGGCGAGCAGGCCCAGGTTGCCCAGGGCGATGTCGCCAACGCAGTGACATCGTTTCTGGAATAAAGACAGCGACAAGCTGCAAGCTACAAGGCGCGATAGAAGGTTGGTGCCGTCTGTTGTCGGTGTTGCCCGCGATCTGGGTATGAGCGCGGCTGTGACGGAAAATGAAAGGCACGCCATAGGCCGCGTTGCAGCTTGAAGCTTGTCGCCTGTGCTCTCCTGGCGTTGATTCGAGCGCCATGGGTATACGAAACAAACAAGGGCCAGGAAGAACGATTCCGGGCAATAAAAACGAAAGGAGAACAGGGTGGTCGATTACATCCGTGACGAAGAAGAACAGGCCGAGCTGCTCAAGAACTGGTGGCAAAAAAACGGCACCGCCGCGATCATCACCGTGGTGCTGGCGGTGGCCGCACTGATCGGCTGGCGCGAATGGCAGGGCCATCAGAGTGAGCAGTCTGCCGGTGCGTCCGCACAATACCAAAACATGCTGGAAGCCCTGTCAGCCCAGCCCGTCAACGAAGGGGCGGTGACAGACAGCGCCAATGCACTGATTGAGGAATTCCCCGGTTCTGCCTACGCGGATTACGCCCGCCTTGCCCTGGCCCGCCTGGCTGTGCACGACGGTGATTACGACAAGGCCGTGACTTTCCTGCAGGCGGTGGCGGATGGAGGCGCCACCGACGAGTTGACCTATACCGCCAGCCTGCGATTGGCCCGGGTGTTCCTGCAACAGCAGGCTTGGGACAAGGCGGCGGCGCAGCTCGACAAGTCCTACCCGGAGGCATTCAACGGCATGGCGCTGGAGTTGCGCGGCGACCTGGCCAAGGGCCGTGATAATGCCGCCAAGGCGCAGGAACTGTACACCCAGGCTCTCGAGGTACTGCAGGATGGCGGTGAAAAAGACCGCGTGCAGATGAAACTGGACGATCTGAAAAGCGCTTCCTAAATGAAACCTGAATCCGTGACTTCACCGCGTCGCCTGACGCAGGTCTTTGCCGCCATGCTGGCCGGCGTTCTGTTGGCCGGCTGCAGTTCCAATCCCAATGCCATCGAACCCAACGACCTGCCGGACTTTGATGCCAGCTACAAGGTCAAGCGGCTGTGGAAGGAAGGCGTGGGTGACGGGGTGGAGGACAGTCAGCTGTCCCTGCGCCCGGCGGTTACCCAGCAGCAGGTGTTTGCCGGTGATGTGCAGGGTGAGGTGTACGGCATCAGCCGTGACAATGGCAAGCGCCAGTGGCGGGTAAAGACCGAGGACCGCATTGCCGGTGGTTTCTATGCCGGCTATGGCATGGTGCTTTACGGCACCCGTGAAGGCATGGCCGTGGCCCTGTCCACGGAAACCGGTGAAACCCTGTGGCGGACCCAGCTTTCCGGCGAGGTGCTGGCGATCCCGGTCAGCGATGGCAGCGTGGCGGTGTTTCAGACCCAGGACGGCCACGTTACGGCCCTGGACGCTGACAGCGGCGAGCAGCTCTGGGACTATGAAACCCCGGTGCCCACGCTGACACTGCGCGGTCTGGCTCAGCCCACCATTGATGGTGGCAAGGTCTATGCCGGTTTCGCCAACGCCAAGGTGGCGGCACTGGAACTGTCTACCGGTACGCCCATCTGGGAACAGCGCATTGCCGAGGCCACCGGCCGCTCCGAGCTGGATCGCCTTACCGATGTGGACAACAACCTGATCGTGGAAGGCGGGGGGGTGTTCGCCGCCACCTTCCAGGGCAAGGTGGCCGTGGTTGACCAGCAGAACGGTCGCCCGTACTGGGACAAGGATATGTCCACAGCCGAAATTATCAGCGCCGATACCGGTCGGCTGTTCATTGCCGACGATACCGGGGTGGTGCGCTCCGTGGACATGCGCAGTGGCAGCGTACTGTGGAAGCAGGACAAGCTTTATGGTCGGCGCCTGACCGGCACCGCCGTGCAGGGCAATCTGGTGGCAGTGGGGGATTTCGAGGGCTATCTCCACTGGCTGGACGGGGACGATGGCAGCATCGTGGCCCGCAAACGCCATGATGGCGATGGCTTCGCCGGCACCCCGGTGAGCTACGATGGTGTCCTCTATGTCCTCAGTTACGATGGCAAGCTGGCGGCCTACCAGCTGGAACGGCGCTAACACGCTTTACGGGTCACGCTTGCACGTAAAAAAACGGGGTGCCGGGGCAGTAACGCCCCTGGCAGCCTGCTAAAGCCGAATCATTCCCGCCCTGGGGGCATGTGCAATAAAACGGTGTGTGCGGACCAGGCCGGGATACGCTCTTGGCGTGTCGCGTGCAGCGCCCCAATCCATTTCGAGTTACCATAGCGCCCCGAACCCCCTTGCAGAGACATTTATGAAACCGGTCATCGCCCTGGTGGGGCGGCCCAATGTGGGCAAATCCACCCTGTTCAATCGCCTGACCCGAACCCGGGATGCCCTGGTGGCAGACTTTCCGGGGCTCACCCGTGATCGAAAATACGGTGATGGCAGGCTCGGGGATTACCCCTATACCGTGGTGGATACCGGGGGCATCGGCGAAAATGAAGACGGCATTGACGCGCCGATGACGGAGCAGTCGCTGCTGGCCGTGGGCGAGGCTGACCTGGTGGTGTTCATGGTTGATGGCCGTGCCGGTCTGACTGCCGCTGACGAGCAGATTGCCATGGAACTGCGCAAGCAGCCCAAGCCGGTCTATCTGGTGGTCAACAAGATTGATGGCATTGATGCCGACACCGCCATGGCGGATTTCTATGCCCTGGGCATGACCGAGGTGCTGCCCATTGCCGCGGCCCATGGCCGTGGCGTGCGTAGCATGATCGAAACCGTGTTGCAGGCGTTCCCGGACCTGGAGCCGGTCAGCGAGGAAGACCAGGCCCGGCCCAGGCCGGATACCGGCATTCGCGTGGCGGTGCTGGGCCGCCCGAACGTGGGCAAATCCACCCTGATCAACCGCATGTTGGGGGAAGAGCGTGTGGTGGTCTTCGACCATGCTGGTACCACCCGCGATTCCATTGAGGTGCCCTTCGAACGCATGGGCAAGCCCTACACCCTGATCGACACCGCCGGGGTCCGTCGCCGGGGCCGGGTATCGGAAATGGTCGAGAAGTTCTCGGTCATCAAGGCCCTGCAGGCGGTAGAGGCCGCCCAGGTGGTGGTGCTGGTGATTGATGCCCGGGAAGGCATTACCGACCAGGATCTCCACCTTTTGGGCTATATTCTCGACAACGGTCGAGCCCTTATGATTGCAGTGAACAAGTGGGACGGCCTGGAAGCGGACCACAAGGAGCGGGTGCGCTACGAGCTGGGGCGGCGGCTGGAATTCGCCCCCTGGGTGAAGCTCAAGTTTATCTCCGCCCTGCACGGCACCGGTGTGGGCGACCTTTGGGCCATGGTGGAAAAGGCCTGGGACAGTGCCTTCATCAAGGTGGGCACCAACGAGATGACGCGGATCATGGAAAGCATCACCGCCGGGCATCCGCCGCCACGCAATGGGCGTTTCCGGGCCAAGCTGCGCTATGCACACCTGGGGGGCAACAACCCGCCCACCATTGTGTTGCACGGCAACCGCACCGAAAGCCTGCCCGGCAGCTACAAGCGTTTTCTGGAAAACCGTTTCCGTGAGGCGCTCAAGCTGGAAGGCACACCGTTGCGGCTGGAGTTCAAGTCCGGCTCCAACCCCTACGAGGGGCGCAAGAACGAGCTGACCGAGCGTCAGGCGCACAAACGCCGAAGAATGATAAAGCGGATGAAAAAATAGGCCGCCAATAAACCGCAGGGGGATGCATCATCAAACGCCGGGGGGTTTGGGTTACAGCATTCATGGGGACGGTCTGCACACCGGTGTGGGCCATGGAGCCGATGTTGCCGGTTGCCGATACGCCGGCCATGGTGCTCACCCCTGCCCGTGTCAGCGAACCCCAGTCCGAGACCCCCGCCAGTGTCACGGTGATTGATCGCAATCTGATTGAAGCCAGCGGGGCCCGTGAACTCTACGACGTGCTCAAGCTGGTGCCGGGTATGTCCGCCGTCAAGGTGGACGGCAATGTCCCCACGGTTTCCTACCACGGCACCCAGGCCCGCGATGCCCGCCGCATGCTGGTGTTGCTGGATGGCCGCAGCCAGTACCAGCCGGGCCTGGCCCGGGTGAACTGGAACGACATGCCGGTGGATATCCGCGACGTGGAGCGCATCGAGGTCACCCGCGGCCCGGCCGCCGCGGCCTACGGGGCCAACGCCTTCTCCGCCGTGGTCAATATCATCACCCGCGACCCCAGAGACATCAGCCGCAATAGCCTCTCTGCTCTGGTGGGCAACAACGCCATTCTGGATGGCCGTGTCGCTGCCGTGGGGCATCAGGAAAACAGCGCCTGGCGGGCCGCCGTGGCACGCCGCGCGGATGATGGTTACGACGAACCCTTTGAGGGCCAGACGCTGCCCGACGCCAAGCGCATTGAGACCCTCAACAGCGAATGGGTTTGGGAGCACAATGCCCGCAACACCTTCTCGGTCCAGGCCGGCGGCAGCCAGAGCCGTCTGGAGCGGCTTCGGGAAGCCGGAGTGGAGGAGCTGGGGGAATATCAGGGCGACCCGGTACAGCATGGCGAACGGGCATTTTTGTCGTTGCAGTGGCAGCACAGCTTCAGCCGGACACACCAGCTCCAGGTGACCGGCTACGGCCAGTACAACAAGGAAGTCACTGACTTTTCCGTCTGCTATCTCGACCCGGTGTCCGGTCAGACCGGTCCCGGCGGTGGCATATTCTTTTCCGAGGAGCTGCGCGATCTGTACCTGCAGAACGACAGCAATATCGGGGCCACCTTTGCCAACCTTAACACCGACCCGGCGGTGTTGAACCGCTATATGACGCTGCAATCGGCCATGGCGGATTTCTGCGCTGATATCGGGCTGGACATCCGGGAGCAACGTTACGACCTGGAAGTACAGGACACCCTGCAAATCAACCATCGCATGCGCCTGGTTAGTGGCCTGAACCTGCGCCACGACCGGGCCGACTCCGATGCCTTCCTGTCCGGCACAGTGGACAACGTGAGCTACCGGGCCTTCGGTAATCTGAGGGTGGATCTGTTGAGTCCGCTGACCTTGAACCTGGGGGGGTACTGGGAAAAGGACCAGATTTCCGGGGAACATTTCAGCCCCCGTGCGGGGCTCAACTGGCGGCCACGGCCTGGGCACAGTTTTCGCTATGTTTATTCCGAAGCGGTGCGCACCCCGGATATCTATGAGGACCAGGCGCAGATCAATATCCGTGGCCGCAACCTGACGGCGCCCTTCGCGCAGAATACCGAGGCCCTGCTGGGCTGGTCGCCGGCGTATTTCTTCGTGACCCAGTCCAGTCCTGGCACCCTGGAGCCCGAGCAGATCCGTGCCTGGGAGCTGGGCTACTTCGGTCAGTTTTATGGTGTGGAACTGGATGTGCGCTACTTCCAGGAATCCCTCAGTAACCTGCTCAGTCATGCCCTCAACCCCTTCGAATTCGAACCCAACAACGAAGGCTGGGTGGATCATCAGGGGACCGAGGCGCAACTGACCTGGCGGCCGGGCATCAACCACCTGCTGCGCGTGACCGGCGCGCACATCCATACCCGCAGCAACAAAAAAACCGAGGAGCGCCTGGCCGCCCGGGATAGTGGCAGTGCGCTATGGGCCTGGCAGTTTTCCCGACACTGGGGGCTATCCACCGCCTATTACCTGGCCCGGGACTATAATGACAACGATTTCGAGCGCCTGGATGTGCAGGTGCGTTTCCGGCACCGGCTGGGCCGCACCGAACTGGAGTGGAAAGGGGTGGTGCAGCATGCACTGGACAAGGACCCCGTGGTCTTCGAGGAAAACCGCTACGACGAAGACCGCATGTGGCTGGGACTCACGGTGAGGATCTGATGAGTCGGCTGCAGGGACGCCTCGCACTGTTTTTCTGGCTGACCTTGTCGGCCTTTCCCCTGTTTGCGGCCCCCTTGCCGGTGCTGGTCGTGGGGCAGGAGGGGCCCTTCCGGGCCGGCTTTGTTCAGGCCCTGCAAGAGGACGGTTCGGTGCCGGTGGAGCTGGTGCGGGATGAAGAACAGGCCGAACTGGTGATTGCCCTGGGCGATGCGGCCTTCAGCAAGGCCCGGGATCTGGACAAGCCTCTGCTGGGGGTCTATGTCAGCCGGTCCCTCAGCGACCGCTTTCAGCGTAAGGGCTGCTACTGCTCGGCGATTTGGGCCGGGGTCGCCCTGGCAGACCAGCTCGCCATGCTGGAGCGGATGATGCCGTTGGCGCGCCGGGTGGGCGTCATCTTCGGCGCGGAAAGTGCTTGGACGGCAGGGGAAGTGCAGGATTACCGCGGCCCCCTTGGGCTGGTGCCGCTACCGGTCTCGGGGCAGGATGCCCTGGGCGGGGTGCTCAGGGACAGGCTCGACGATCTGGATGCCATCGTGTTGCCGGTGGACAAGCCGTTGTTTGATGTCAGTGTTGCCAAGCTGATACTGCTGACCAGCTACCGCCAGCGCAAACCGGTGTTCGGGCCGGACCAGGCCTATGTCCAGGCCGGCAGCGCAGCCAGCCTCTATGCCAGCGGGGCGGATCTGGTGGCCGAAACCCGGGTCCAT
>JAKSCQ010000242.1 GCA_022360555.1 Pseudomonadales bacterium | reverse complement strand
TGGACATTACCATCACCACTTCAGCCAAGAATGACGACCATGCACGGGCGCTGCTGCGCGCCTTCAACTTCCCGCTGAAGGGCTAAGAGGATTTATCATGGCTAAAGAATCCATGAAAAACCGGGAAGCAAAACGCGCCAAACTGGTAAAGCGTTTTGCCGCCAAGCGTGCAGCGCTTAAGGCGATCATCCAGGATCCCAATGCAGAACCTGAAGCGAAGTGGGATGCTCAGCTTCAGCTGCAAAAACTGCCGCGCGATTCATCTCCGGTGCGCCAGCGTAACCGCTGTCGTATTACCGGTCGTCCGCACGGCTACTACCGTAAATTCGGCCTCAGCCGGATCAAGCTGCGTGAAGCAGCGATGCGCGGTGATGTTCCCGGTCTGGTTAAGTCCAGCTGGTAAGCAAGGTTATAGCGGAGCGATTGCGGCATGAGCATGCAAGATACCCTGGCGGATATGTTTACCCGTATCCGTAACGCCCAGATGGCCAAGAAAGTACAGGTTGAGATTCCTGCCTCCAAGGCAAAGGAAGCGATTGCCAAAGTACTGAAGGACGAGGGCTACATCGCTGGTTACGAAGTGACTGGCGACAAGAAACCGGTAATGACGGTTGAGCTGAAGTATTTCGAAGGCAATCCGGTGATCGACAAGATTGCCCGGGTAAGCCGTCCTGGTCTGCGGGTCTATAAGGCCGCGGGTGAGATTCCCAAGGTCAAAGGCGGCCTGGGTGTCATGATTGTATCGACCAACCAGGGCATTATTTCTGACCGCGCAGCGCGCAAAGCCAATGTTGGTGGCGAGCTGATCTGCGAAGTGTCCTAACAGAAGCGGCGTAGACGGGTTAGGTGCAGCAATGTCTAGAGTAGCAAAAAGTCCGGTAAATCTGCCGAAGGGCGTCGAAATCAAGGTCGACGGCCAGAAAGTCGCCATCAAAGGTGGCAAAGGCAGCCTGGAGCATGTAGTCAACGAGCTGGTAGCTGTTTCTGTTGAGGAAGGTGTGGTTTCCGTGAAGCCGCAGGATGACTCTCAGAAAGCATGGGCGCTGGCCGGCACGACGCGTGCTCTGCTGAATAACATGGTAACCGGTGTTGCCGAAGGGTTTGAGCGCAAGCTTGTACTCAACGGCGTAGGTTACCGCGCACAGGCTCAGGGCAAGGTGCTTAACCTGACCCTCGGTTTCTCTCACCCGGTTGCTTACGAGCTGCCGGAGGGAATTACTGCCGAGACCCCGAGTCAGACCGAAATTGTCATTAAAGGCATTGATAAGCAACTGGTTGGTCAGGTTGCTGCCAATGTTCGGGGCTTCCGTCCGCCTGAGCCTTATAAGGGCAAAGGGGTGCGCTATGCTGATGAGCAAGTGCGCCGTAAGGAAGCCAAGAAGAAATAATCGTCGAGATTGATGCCATGAAAGACAAAAAAGTTGCACGTCTGCGCAGGGCAAAACGCACTCGCCTGAAGATTCGCGAGCTGGGTGAGCTTCGTCTCTGCGTACATCGTACTCCGCGTCATATCTATGCGCAGGTAATCTCTGCGAATGGCGGCCAGGTACTGGCCTCCGCAAGCACTGTGGAGAAGGATCTGCGTGCTGATGCTACCGGTAACACTGACGCAGCGACCAAAGTTGGTCAGCTGATCGCTCAGCGTGCCAAAGAAGCGGGCATTGAGCGAGTCGCCTTTGACCGTTCCGGTTTTAAATATCACGGCCGTGTTAAGGCGCTGGCAGATGCCGCGCGTGAAAACGGGCTTGAATTCTAAGGGTGCTTGGTTATGGCGAAAGTTGATCCCAACGAAGGTTTGCAGGAAAAACTGGTTCAGGTTAACCGGGTAGCTAAAGTAGTAAAAGGTGGCCGAATCTTTGGTTTTACTGCGCTGACAGTA